>JANOLC010000101.1:0-9752 GCA_031419575.1 Burkholderiales bacterium
TTTGCCAGCGGCCGGGGTGTCGGCGGTGATGTAGTAGATGGCCTCCTGGCCGTCTTTCATGCGGGCTTTGTAGTCGGCAAAGCTCACGCTCACGCTGTCGGTCGTGCTACTGGCAAAGCGCAACAGCTTGGCCAGGCGGTCCTTGTAGGTGAAGTCTTCGCCCAGGCCTTCTTTGAGTACGGCACCGAACTCGGCATAGAACTTGGTGTATTTGCCAATTTGGGCGTCGGCTTCAGCTTTTTCTTCTGCGCTCACGACATCGGTCACGCCGTCGGCAGACTGTGAAGCTCCTTCCGTAGCGGCCTCGGGTGCCTTGTCATGTTTGGCCAGGTCTTCCAACATACCCAGCACGCGCTTGGTGCAGCCCTCGCGGATGGCCTTCACGTCGCGGCTTTCCTGCAGCAATTCACGGCTCACGTTCAGCGGCAGGTCGGCGGAATCCACCACACCTTTCACAAAACGCAGGTAGGTGGGTAAGAGCGCCTCGGCATCGTCCATGATAAAGACGCGTTTCACATACAGCTTGATGCCCGCCTTGGTTTCGCGGTTGTACAAGTCCATCGGCGCTTTGCCGGGGATGTAGAGCAGCTGCGTGTATTCGGTGCTGCCTTCGACCCGGTTGTGGGTATGGGCCAGCGGGGCTTCATGGTCGTGGCTGATCTGTTTGTAAAAGTCGTTGTACTGCTCGGGCGTGATGTCCTTCTTGGCGCGCGTCCAGAGGGCGCTGGCCTTGTTGACGGTTTCCCATTCGCCCGTGGCGACCATGGCACCGGGCTGACGGCCACCGTTCTCGTCGCTGGGGTTGATCAGCTCGCCGTCTTTCCACTCTTCTTTTTCCATCAGAATGGGTAGGCTGATGTGGTCAGAATATTTGTTGATGATGCCTTTGACTTTCCAGGCTGAGGCATAGTCCATGGCGTCTTCGCGCAGGTGCAAGGTCACGCTCGTTCCGCGCTTCTCCCTCTGAATAGTTTCCACCTCAAAGGCGCCACCGCTGGCCCCGCCATCACTGACCCAGCGCACACCCTCGGCAGGCGGAGTGCCTGCGCGGCGGGATTCGACCGTGATCTTGTCGGCCACGATGAAGCCGGAGTAAAAGCCCACGCCAAATTGGCCAATGAGTTGCGAGTCCGCCTTTTGGTCGCCACTGAGTTTGGAGACGAAATCCTTGGTGCCGCTCTTGGCAATAGTGCCCAGGTTGTCAATGGCTTCCTGCTGCGTCAGGCCAATGCCATTATCGGAAATAGTGAGGGTTTTGGCGGCTTTGTCGAACGACACCCGCACTTCCAGGTTGGGCGCGTCTTCGTACAAACCGCTGTTGTTGATGGCTTCATAACGGAGCTTGTCACACGCGTCAGACGCGTTGGAGATCAGCTCACGCAGGAAAATTTCCTTGTTGGAGTACAACGAGTGGGTCACCAAGTGCAGCAGTTGGGCGACTTCGGCCTGGAAGGAAAGGGTCTGTTTGGTCATTTGAAGGTCAAAGGGGGAAAAAAGAGGAAAGGGGGCAAAGGGTTCGTCCAAAGAAAAACGGGTTGCGCTGGCCAGGTGGGGACCTGTACCGCATGCAACCCACAATTATGGTCGATGGGCGCGGGTTTCAAGGGCCCCGCCCCACGCTGAATCGATTTGCGTAAACAGCTACCTGAACGCGCCGACGCCGACCGCGCCATTGATGTTGTAGGAAATGCCGGCACCGGAGGGCGCACTAGAGCCCGTCAGAACCCCTGCGATAGAACCGGTAGCGCCGCTGACATAACCCGACGGGTTTTGCGAAGAAAAGGCAGCACGGTTACCGCCGTTCATCGGCATGTAGGCAAACACGCTGGTGGTTGCACCATGCACCAGTGTGAAATTGGTGCCGACATGGTTGCCAGCAAAGTAAGCCGTGACGGTACCTGCGGTGATACCAGACCCCACGGTGCCTGATGCATCGGTTGAGGGCGTTCCCCCAATGAACGAGAACGTGGCTTGCCCAGCTGTTGGAACAGTGGGTACTGAGGTGCTCAACAAGTAGTGGATGCTGGTGGTGCCTGGCAACGCCATGGTGGACGAAGCATTGGTTCCGTTCAGGCCCGCATAAGTGGTTATGGTGCCGCCCGACCAGCGCCCCCAATACAGGTCGCCGCTGTTGCCCGCATTGAGGACAGAGCTGGCGATGATGCTGACAAACACTGAGTCGGCGGCGGATTTGCCGCTCAAGATGAAACCGTTGACCTTTCCGTTGCTGATATAGGCGCCTAAGGCACCGCTGCTACCGGCGTCAATACCGGCAAACAGAGTCTTATTGGCTGCGCTGCCAGCCGAACTGGTGCCGCCTGATGTTGCGCTGGTCGAGTTGGTGTTGGACGGCGCAAGCGAGGCATAACCTGACAGGTCAAGGGTCACACTGCCACTGGCTACCGCAGCAAGACCGGCGCTGGTGAATGCCGTAACCGGTCCCAACGGGTTTGTAATCGCAATCGTTCCTGGTTGAAATTCGCCCACCCCCAGCACCGGCAATGACGGTGGACCGACAAAGTCGCCAGTGGTCGTCATCACTGGGCCGCCGGATGTCTTTTGTGGGCTTGACTGGGGCGATGCCACAAAGGCGGTTTCGCCACGACCGACCTCAACTTCACCCAGCGCGTTCGATACGGTGATGACCCCTACACCGGTCTGCACGTACAAGCCATCGGCTTGGGTGCAACTGGCGGCGCACAAGGTGGCCTGAAATTCGGTGCCACGAATGCCAATGGTGGCTGTGGACGTGACCATTTTGTAGTCCGATTTGGTGCGACGTCCGACCAGTCCGGTGATCGCACGAACGCCACCCTTGATCAGGTTGAAGACAGCGCTTTCTTCGTTGGAGCCGGATTCGCGGTAGCGGTAATCTGCCAGCTTGAATTCGGTGGCGGGTTGCAGGCTGATCTGACCACTGTCTGTGAATCGGATTTGGGCGCGGCCATTTTGGGTAAGCACGGTTTCACCGGTGTCCAGCGTGCTGCCGGTAACGGCCAGGCGGTCAATGCCCTTGGCGTCGCGCACTTGTACGTTACCGGTGACCAGCAGAAAGTTGCCCGCCGCTGCGCAGGCGATATCTGTCGCGATCAACGCGCTGATCGCCAGGGTGACGGCTTTCTTTGAATGCATCATGATGATGTCCCTTTTCCTTTTAGAACTCACGGCGTGCCGTGAAGATCAATTGATCTCTTGCGAAGTCATTGATCACGATGTTGGAGTTGTTCCTGGTGGATGTGAGCTGCCCGGTGTAAGTCCACAACTTGTCGTTTTTGTAGGATGCGCCCACATTCACGTCGTAACGTGAGTCTTCACGCTTCACCAAAAAGAAAGCGCTTTGACCACCGTATCTGGAGGCTTGCATGGTCAGGCCCCCAAACAGTTTCCAGTTTTCTTGCAGTTGATATTCGCCAGACACTTTGAGGCCGTAAAACGTGCGGCCTACCGTTGGGTCGTTGCTGAGTTCTTTGTCATCCGCAGCCCATGCCGTGACCGTCAGACGGGGGTCACCCTTGGCCAGATAGGCATGTGTCCACGTGCCACCCAGCATGGAGATATTGGTGTTTAGCGCGGGAATGACCGGATGTTTGGCTTGAGCATAGGTCACGAAAAACCCCGCTACATTTTGGCGGTTAAGCTGGCGCTGCCACTGGCCGTAAAGGCTAAGTTGATCGTCGTTATGGGTTGCGCCAATGTAGTAGGTGAACTGACTCAAACCCACGCTGAACTGGTCAGCGCCCCGCGTGACGCGAACACCCGCACCCGCGAACAGGGCGACCGGTGCGTAGTCTTGTTTGTCGGTGTAGTAGCGAAACCGGCCATCGACAGAGCCGTAAATGTCAACACCATCGCTAACGCGCTTTTGTGCCGTGAAGCCAGCATTCAACCCTATCAACGTACTCGGCTGTGCACGGGAAAAACCGGTCAAAGCGGCAGCGACGCCGAACAAGGGAATCAACACCGAGTTGTTATTGGTCGCCGTGTTGATGTTGCTGTCATACCCTACCTCACCCTCTGCATAGGCGGAAAAAACCGGCGCACCATTGTGCTGTGCCTTGGCCAAAATGGCACCGTCCAGCTCGCTCAGCAGCAGGTCGATTTTGGAGGTGACGTCTGCCGGTAACCTGCCGCCGCGCGTGCGTTGCAATTCAATGCGCGCAGCCTCCAGCTCGCTCAACGCAATCATGGCGCGCGCCAATTCCGCTCTGGCCAGCACGTTACCGGGCTCAATCGCCAACACACGCTCAAACGCAAACAGCGCCTCGCCCGCTTTGCCGGAGTCCAGCAGGGCGATGCCTAAAACGTAATTAAAGTCGGCGTTGCTGAGGTTCTGGTCTAGCGATGGTTGCAGCGTATCCACCGCCGCCTGGGCGTTGCCTTTGGCCAATAGTGTCTTGGCGTCGTCGATGGGTGCCGCAACGGCACAGCTTGTGAGGGCGGAAAATCCAGCCGATAAAGCGAAAGTCAGTAATGAAAGTTTCATTAATTCCCCTAAAAATTTTATGGAATGATAACTTTTTTCACACTTCTGTCATCCCCCAAATGGGAGATGTTCTGATTGTGCGTAACGTGAGTTCATAAGAAATATGACGAATCCAAGCGAATCAGCCGTGACCCAACCACTTCACTATCTGGTTCGTCACTTCAGACCGCGTCAGCAGTTCCATATGGTTCATATTGAATGCAGTCATCTGCTTGTCTTTGGCAAACTTCAAATTGTGTTTGGGGTCGTGATGCAACCCCAGCGCACTGGGTAGCGGCACCAACCCATCGCCCACCAGTCGGTCGGCTACCAAGCTGCGTTTGGAGGCCGTCGTGGCGGCCACGCAATAGCAGGCGACACCCTCGGGCAGCGGCACCGATTCACGGCTGTCTGGTTTGCGGCGAAAGCGGTCATGGCCTTGCCAGTCGGCGTCCAGCACGTGGCCATATCGCAGATCGGTGATGCCCGCGCTGCGCAATTGGCCCAGCTTGGCAAAGGGCCTGGAGTAGGGCGTGCTGCCCAAAATCACATCAATCCAGTTGCCCGCCCGCTCCAGCGGTGCGCCGTGGTGCGGCGTGCCTAGAAACACGATGTTTTTCATCAGTGTGGGCCACTTCAACCCTTGCCCCGGCGGATGTGTCGCAGTGTGCAGTGCACTGCGCGTCACCAGCCCGCCCATGCTGTGGGCGACCACCGTCAGGTCGGTAATGGGTGTGGGCCAATGCTGAGCTAATTGTTCTAGCTGAGCAGACAGTAAATGCCCGTTGGTGGAGGTGTGTTGGCCGGTGTTGTAGCGCACGTAAACCGGGGTGTAGCCCAAGGTGGTGGCCAGCGCTGTGCCGTGGTCTGCACCTGGCTCGCTGCCTCGCTCACTGCCTGGCTGTGCGTGCACGGATTGCCATTGCAGGTCGTTCATGCATAGGCCATGGATGAACACCAACACTTTGCCTGTGGGCTTGAAGTCGGCTGGTAGCACCTGCCAGTTCAGAACAGCGTTCTGAGTATTGCGTGCCCTTTGGTCATCACGCCCGATTGAATAACGCAGTGTCATCGGCGTGGCCAAGGGGTTGCCACTGGCGACCAGCCGGTCACCCAGCACGCCATTCAATGCTGCGACCACGGCTTCACGCTGGGGCGATTCGGGCGCGGCTTGGTCGGCGGCCTCAAACAGGGGCTGTAATCGGGTGAATGCCCCATCCAGACCTTTGCCAATCAAGGTGGTGATGCCGCGCACACTTTGGTAAATCAAACCCGTCAGTCCGCCCGTTTGGCCTGGCACTTTGCCGCCCGTTGCGCCCAAAGTGGACCACACGGATTGGTGCACACCCTCAGCCATGTGGGCCATTCCCACCGTGGCCTGGGTGGCCAACTGAGCGACAGCGCGGGCATCTGAAGCGCGCAGGTGTTGAAGGGGTTTGACCATTTCTAAAACCGTTCGTGCGGTGCCAGATAACGCCATTGCCCCAGCGGCAAATGGCCCAGCATCACGTTGCCCACCCGCACACGCTTGAGGCCCACCACCTTGAGACCCACTTGCTCACACATGCGGCGAATCTGGCGCTTCTTGCCTTCGGTCAGGACAAAGCGCAGCTGTTCGGGGTTTTGCCATTCGACCCTGGCGGGCTTCAGGGCCTGCCCATCCAGGCTCAAACCATGGCGCAACAACTTGAGTTTGTCGGGCGGGAATACCGATTGCACGTCGGTGCTGACCGGGTCGTCATCGTCAATGCGGCTGAGTTGAGTGGGGCGGGATATTGGGCGTGCTCCATACGTGGCCGCTGCCGAGGTGGCCGCCGCCGTGTTGATCACGCCGGTGTAAATCACCCGCACTAGGTATTCCTTTTCCATCAGCGAGTCTTCACCAATAAGCTGGCGCGCCACGCGGCCATCCTGGGTCAGCACCAGCAGGCCGGTGGAGTCGATGTCCAGCCGACCGGCGGGCACCAGGCTTTTCAGCTGGCTGGGGTGGAAGAAGAACCGTGCGTTGTCGTCCACCCAGCGGTTGTGCGGCTGCACCAGGGTGATGGCGGGCTCGTGTCCATCCTCGGCCTGGCCGCTGACCAGGCCCAGCGGCTTGTTGATCAGCACGGTGACCTGGTTGGCCTGCGCGCCTTGCGCCTGCTTGTTGACCTCAATGCGCACGTCGGGCGTGACCTGCATGCCCATGGTGGCGACCTCGCCATTGACCTTGACCCAGCCCCGGCCAATCCAATCGTCGGCTTCGCGGCGGGACGCCATGCCCAGTTCGGCCATGCGTTTGTTCAGGCGGCTTGTTGCAGCACCTCCAGCCGAACTGGCCGAACCCGTTGATGTGACAGGTGCCCCGCCCTCTGGCTTGGCGATGCGGCGAAATTTGGAGGGCGCAATAGAAGGTGGTTTGGCAGGCGGTGTTGAATCAGTCATGCTATATTTTTAGTAGCTAAGTATCTATATTTTACGGGGACTAAAGCCCTATTTTCTTCAAAAAATCTACTGAACGCAGCGCATCAAGCTTCAGCACTCGCAGGCCACCATACTCCACCCGGATGATGCCCAAGGCTTGCAAGTGGGTCAACGCCTCGTTCACCCGCTGGCGCGACAGGCCCACCAGGTAGGCCAGCTCCTGCTGGGTGATGCGCAGCACCTCGCCCACGCCGGGGTACAGCACCGGGTTAAACAGGGCTGCCAGGCTGCGCGCCACGCGCAAATCGGGGTTGTTCATGCGGTCAATTTCCCGCGCGGCAATGAACTGGCCCAGCCGTTCATTGAGCTGGTTCATCACAAACCGGTTGAAGGCGATGGAGTGATCCAGCAGCCAGTGAAACGTGTCCACATGCAGTCCCACCACCATGCTCTTGCGCAGTGCCTGAATGTTGTAACGGTAGCTCTCGAGTTTCAGCGCTGTGCCCTCGCCAAACCAGCCACCGGGCGGCACACCGGTGAAGGTCATGGTTTGCCCTTCTGCATTGCTCGCGCTCATCTTCAGCAGGCCATCGACCACGCCAAACCAGTAGGTGACGGGGCGGCCCATGCGGCACACATATTCGCCGGAGCTGGCCTCAGCAATTTTTAGGTCGCCCGCCGCGCGCTGCCGCTCGGACGGCGCCAGCAGACTGAACCAAGGAATTGCCTCCAATTCCGCGTCACTCAAGGACCGTCGGCGATTAAACAGCGGAATTTCGGTCATCGGTTTCTGGTACAGGAAATGAGCGGTTGCATGGCTGGATTTCGGTGTGTTGTAAGTTCACATCAAGCGGGCTGTAAGGCGTCTTTAAGCGAAGGGAAAACACCTACCGAGAAAACGTCCAATTGTCGTCCAAACGACAACACAACGTCAAACTAATGTCTAACATTCGCTCAAATTCTTCAGCCTCATCACCCATTCACCACCAACCCAAGGCGCCGGGATGCAGACCACTTTCCCCAAACTTCTACTGAACCACGCAGCGCAGCGACCGCTGGAACCCGCTATGCGCGAGAAGGAATACGGCATCTGGCAGGCGCTGTCATGGGTCAATCTGGCTGAGATGGTGGCGCACTTGGCGTGCGGTTTGCACCAGGCAGGTCTTAAAGCGGGTGAGCACATGGTGGTGGTGGGTGCCAACCGTCCCCGTCTTTACGCCACCATGCTGGCAGTGCAGTCGCTGGGTGCCATTCCGATTCCGCTGTACCAAGACGCTGCCGCGCTGGAATGCGTGTTTCCCATCAACAACGCTGACGTCCGCTTTGCCTTTGCCGAAGACCAGGAGCAGGTCGACAAGCTGCTGGAGATTCGCGGCGAGTGCCTGCAACTGACCAACATCTATTTTGATGACCCTCGCGGACTGAGAACCTACGACGAGACAGGCTTGGTGGCACTGGATGAGCTGTTGGCTGCGGGCAAGTTGTTTGCTGATATTCAACCCGACTTCTTTAAAACGCGGGTCGATCAGATCAAACCGGGCGACGTGGCCGCGATGTTTTTCACGTCCGGCACCACCGGCAACCCCAAGGGCGTGGTGCACACCCACAACTCGTTGCTGAACCGCGCCAAAGCCGGTGCTGATTTTGACAAGCTGACTCACGCTGAAGAAGTACTGGCCTATCTGCCACCAGCGTGGATAGGGCAAAACATTTTCAGCTATGCACAGTGGTTGGCCTGTGGCTACGTGGTCAACTGCCCCGAATCCGCTGCCACGGTGACCATCGACCTGAAAGAGGTTGGCCCCACCTACTACTTCGCCCCGCCCCGCGTGTTTGAAGGCCTGCTGACCAGCGTGATGATCCGCATGGAAGATGCGGGGGCCTTGAAGCGGCGCATGTTCCATTACTTCATGAGCGTGGCCCAGCGTGTGGGCCCTGTAAAAATGGACGGCAAATCGCTGGGCCTGGTTGATGGCGTTTTGTACGCTTTGGGCAACTTGTGTGTTTACGGCCCCCTGCGCAACAACCTGGGCATGAGCCGCGTGCGCGTGGCCTACACCGCCGGTGAGGCGATTGGCCCGGATTTGTTCACGTTTTACCGCTCTATCGGCATCAACCTCAAGCAGTTGTATGGCTCGACTGAGACAGCGGTGTTTGTTTGCCTGCAACCCGACCACGAAGCCCGTGCCGACACGGTGGGTATTCCGATTGCCGGCGTTGAAATCAAAGTAGCTGACAACGGTGAAATCTTAGTCAAGTCGCCGGGGTTGCTCAAGGAGTACTACAAAAACCCTGCTGCGACGGCTGAAGTGTTGACGGCTGAAGGCTGGTACCACACCAGCGATGCGGGGTTCATTGATGCCCACGGCCACTTGAAAATCATCGACCGTGTGAAAGACGTTGGCCGCATCAAGGGCGGTGCCAATGACGGCGCCATGTTTGCGCCCAAGTACGTGGAGAACAAGCTCAAGTTTTTTCCCCACATCAAAGAGGTGGTGGCTTATGGCGACGGGCGTGAAAAAGTTTGCGTGATGATCAACATCGACTTTGACGCGGTGGGCAATTGGGCCGAGCGGCGCAACCTGCCCTACGCGGGCTACACCGACTTGGCGCAAAAACCCGAGGTCTACCAACTCATCAAAGAGTGTGTTGAAAAAGTTAACGCCGACCTGAGTGTGGACACACTGCTGGCGGGCTCACAAATCAGCCGCTTTCTCATCCTGCACAAAGAGTTGGATGCCGATGACGGTGAGCTGACGCGGACCAACAAAGTGCGACGCGGCTTCATCGCCGAAAAGTACGGCGCCCTCATTGATGCGCTGTACGGTGGCAAAACCACGCAGTTCATTGAAACCCAAGTTAAATTTGAAGACGGGCGCACCGGCAG
>JANOLC010000102.1:0-2032 GCA_031419575.1 Burkholderiales bacterium
TCTCGCCATATTCACCCCTCAAAATGAACATGGAGAAATATTAGCACTAAATCAACTAACTAAACAGTATTGGGTATGAACGTCAATCCGATTTTGCTGGGTGAGCAGGCTGGCTTTAACCCAAAGACTGATTTCGCGCCCATTTCCAATGCGGCGACCTTGCCACTGGTGGCCGTCAGCGCTTACGACGCCCCCATCAAGACCATGCCAGAGTTACTAAAGAAAGCCCGAACAAAACCGGAGGCCGTGAGCTTTGCCTCCTCTGGTAACGGTGGCTCTGGCCACCTTGCCGGAGAGTTGCTCGCCACGCTGGCCAAGGCAAAAATGCTGCATGTGCCCTACAAAGGCAACGGACCGGCCCTATTGGAAGTCATGGCGGGTCGGGTGGATTACATGTTTTACCCGGTCATCGGTATTGCCGACAATGTCGCTTCCAAGCGGGTCCATATTTTGGCAGTGGGCACCGCAAAAAGGCTTCCCCAATTCCCCGACACACCGACCATGTCAGAAGTCGGCTTTCCCGGCTTTGAAGAAACAGCGCCCTGGGTTGGCCTGCTCGCACCAGCCAAAACGCCAGCGGTCATCGTGAACCGCCTCAATGAGGCCATAGTCAAAGCGCTGGAGAAACCCGATGTCAAGGCGCAACTCGAAAAACTGGGTGCCGTCATCGTTGGCGACTCTCCGGCCGCATTCACGGCTTACCTCAAACGTGACTACGACCGCTGGGAGAACGTCATCAAAACGGCGGCCATCAAGCCAGAAGTCAATTAAAGCTGCCTGACATCACCACATCCACCTAGCCTCTAACGTGCCGCACACCATAGCCAAAGCCTACTCCATCGACGACCTGAGGCTGTCTGCAAAACGTCGCTTGCCGCGGGCCATCTTCGATTTTTTTGACGGTGGGGCTGAAGATGAGGTGACGCTGCGGGACAACGAAGCTGCGTACAAACGCGTGCGGCTGGTCCCCAGGGTCTTGACGGATGTTTCGGTCATAGACACCAGCACCCTTATTCTGGGCCAGCGTGCAGAACTGCCCTTCGCGATCGCACCCACCGGTGCCGTTGGCTTTGGCTGGCGCGGCGGCGACGTTGCCATAGCACGAGCGGCGGTGGCGGCAGGCATCCCGTATACCCTGTCGAGTACCGCCACAGCATCGATTGAACAGATTGCCAAAGCAGCGCCAGGCAGGCTCTGGTTTCAGGCTTACATCCTGCGCAACAAACCATTCCTGAAGGCATTGATAGAACGCGCCCGTGCAGCAGACTATGAGGCGCTGGTCATCACCGTTGACCTGCCGGTTGGTGGCAAGCGGGAACGCGACTTTCGCAATGATTTTTCTGTGCCTTTTCGTTTCACGCCGAAAAATATTTGGGACTTTATGCAGCACCCGCAATGGCTCTCCAGCATCCTGCGTCACGGTATGCCGGTCATGGAAAACCTGGTCGGTCTTGAGGCCCAGGCGACCAATGCCACGGCCATTGCGTCATCGGTCGGCCGCAACTACGACCCTGGGTTTAATTGGGAAGGACTGCAAAAAATTCGCGACAGCTGGCCACGCAAACTCATCGTCAAAGGCATCCTCGGACCCGACGATGCGGTGCGCGTGGCCAACATGGGCTGCGATGCCGTAGTGGTGTCCAACCACGGTGGCCGCCAGCTGGATGGTGCCGTGGCCACATTCGACGCCTTGCCGGCCGTTGTTCGTGCCATCAGTGGCCGAATTCCGGTACTTCTCGATGGGGGTGTGCGGCGCGGCAGCGACATTCTCAAGGCTTTGGCACTTGGCGCCGCAGGCGTGATGTTGGGGCGAGCGACGCTCTACGGTGCATCAGCTGCAGGTGAAGCGGGCGCCAGCCGGGCGATTGCAATTTTGAAGGACGAGTTGAGTCGCAGCATGCAGCTCTGCGGTGTGCGTTCAACCGGTGAAGCGGATGCCGCCTTGGTGTTTTTCAGCAGTGCTACAGCCCGGAAATAGCAGAAAACAGGATCTGGCGCGCCGTTTGGCTTAGCCGCGCACGAACAGTGTCAC
>JANOLC010000103.1:0-15955 GCA_031419575.1 Burkholderiales bacterium
ACACCAAAAAAATCCCCGGCAAGCGCTCCATCCGCAACGGCGCAAAGTGGAACCTGGAAGTCGCCCTGATTGCTGACGGTGTGTCGTCCAAAGACGTGTACAAAGTGCTGCGCACACCCGAAGGTATCGAGCGAGCGTTCATGAAGCTTGACACCATCAAGGGTGACTTGGTGTTCTGGAAAAGCGGCGCGCAGCCACCGCAAATGCTGGCTGCCGGCGATGTGGCCATGACCACCGCCTACAACGGCCGCATCACCGCCGCCAACGAGAAGGACAAAAAGAACTTCAAGATGGTCTGGAAAGACACCCCCTACACCATGGACAGCTGGGTCATCATGAAGGGCACGCCCCAAAAAGCCAATGCCGAGAAACTGGTGGAGTTCATGGGTCGCCCTGACAATCAGGCTAAATTGCCGAAGTTTGTGCGATATGGCGTCACCGCTGCTGCGGCCGCACCGCTGATCGACAAGTCACTCGTGGCGGACCTGCCCACCAACCCGGACAACCTGAAGCTGGCGTTTGCTGAAGACGTCAAATTCTGGATCGACAACGGCGACAAGCTGGCCGAGCGCTGGACCAAATGGGCCGGCACCAAATAAGTAGACAGAAGTAAGACCGCCATGCTGTTGCGCCACCGAAGTGCCCTGCTGTTACCTCTGATGGGGTTTCTGCTCGTGTTTTTTGTAGCGCCGTTGGTGTGGCTGTTGTCGCTGGCGGTGCGTGAGGCCGAAGTGCCACTGGCACTGCCCAAGACCTTGTCTGCGCTGCAAGCCTGGCACCCTGGCCAGGACTTGCCAGCGCAGTTGTTTCCCGGGTTTGCGCAAGACTTGTCGCAAGCCCGCGCTGCCAGCACGCTCGCGGATGCGGCGCGCCGACTTAACTACGAAGTCAACGGGGTGCGCAGTACCCTGATGCGGGCTGCCCGTGAAGTGACCTCGGCGCCGGCTGATACTCAATTTGACAAAGGCTTTTTCACAGCAATAGACCCCACGCTGACCAGCCCCGAGTTTTTTGCGGCGGTACAACGGGCGCATGGCCCGGTGTCCGGCTTTTACCTGCTGGCCGCGTTTGACCTGACCCGCAACGCGCAGGGCGAGATAGAGCGTGCCGCCGAGGCCAACCGTATCTACCTGGATGTGTTGCTGCGCACCCTGGGCATCAGCGCCAGCGTGACGATCATGTGCCTATTGCTGGGGTTCCCCGTTGCCTTGTTACTGACCCAGGTCACCGAGAAAACGGCGGACTGGTTGATGATTCTGGTGCTGTTGCCGTTTTGGACTTCGCTGCTGGTGCGCACCGCCGCCTGGGTGGTGGTGTTGCAAAAAGAGGGCATGGTCAACAGCTTGTTGATGCGCCTGGGCCTGATTGCGGAGCCCCTGACCCTGATCTACAACCGCACGGGTGTGTTGATTGCCATGACGCATGTGCTGCTGCCCTTCATGATCCTGCCGCTGTACAGCGTGCTCAAAGGCATTCCACCACACTACATGCGAGCCGCTTCCAGCCTGGGTGCGCCACCCGTCACGGCGTTTTTTCGAGTGTATCTGCCCATGGCGGCACCGGCCATTGTGGCGGGGTCGTTGATAGTGTTCATCCTGGCGATGGGCTACTACATCACCCCGGCGTTGGTGGGTGGCGGGTCAGACCAAATGCTGTCCTACTTTGTGGCCACATACACCACCGACACGGGCAACTGGGGTCTGGCTTCAGCGCTGGGCTTGATGATGTTGGTGACTACGCTGTTGTTGTATGGCGCGGCACACAAACTATCTGGCGGCCGCGCGCTGTCCATGGGGTGATCTGGTGTTGATGGCCCTTGTCAAACACCCGTGGAAGCATCTTTACTGGTTGCTGTGTGCTTGCGTGCTGGCGTTTTTGCTGGTGCCGATTGCAGCCATCATTCCCTTGTCGTTCTCCAGTGGCTCGTTTTTGACGTACCCGTTGCCGGGCTTGTCGCTGCGTTGGTATCAGGAGGTGTTGGGTGGTGGCAAGTGGCTCACGGCCTTGGGTAATTCGCTGTATGTCGGCACCGTGGCTACGGTTGTTTCTGTGGTGCTGGGCACGTTGGTGTCGCTGGGCTTGATGCGCTATAAGGCGTGGTGGACGGAGGTGCTCAAGCTGGTCGCACTGTCCCCTATGATCGTGCCGGTGATCCTGATTGCCGTGGCGTCCTATTTTTTCCTGGCACCCCTGTCGTTGACGGGCACCTACACGGGCCTGATCATTGCGCACATTGTGATAGCCGTGCCTTTTGTGGTGGTCCCGGTCTTGACGGCGCTGGAGTTGCTGGATCCCAATCTGGCCCGCGCTGCGGCAGCTTGCGGTGCCACACCCCTGGTGGGTTTCATGCGGGTCACGCTGCCGAGCATCATGCCGGCCATGGCTTCAGGCGCGCTGTTTGCGTTTGCGGCCTCGTTTGACGATGTGGTGATTGCCCTGCTGATTGCCGGGCCAGATCAACGCACCTTGCCACGCGAAATGTTCTCGGGCTTGCGTGACAGCATGACACCAGCCTTGACGGCGGTGGCCACCATCATGATTGTTTTCTCAACCACCCTGTTCATGCTGATGCAGGCCCTGCAACGCAGAGCCCGCAAGAGTTCACGCCAACCTCACTGACTGGATGAGTATGGCTGAGCCAATCAAGGCTTGGCAGGGGCGCTAGGGCCGCCACCGTGGCGTCCACCGTGATGTTGGCCGCGCTGGCCACCCGTATGCAACGCATCAAACACGGCCTTTTGCTCGGGCGTCAAAGCGGTATAGAAGGTCTTGACGGCATCTGATCGTTTGTCCATTTCGGCATCCCGTGTGGAGCGCATTGCCTTCATTTTCTCGATGCGCTCAGGCGTGGTCAGCTTTTGCATCTCGGTACGCATGGCGTCATGGGTTTTGGCCATGTCGGCTGGGGGTTTCATGGCGGTGGTGTAGGCCGTCCAGCCACCTTCTTGCGCCGGGGTGATTTTGAGCTTGGCCTTTAATTCGGTATTGCGCTTGTCCATCATGGCCTGCATCTTGGTCGGGTCCATCTTGCCCATGCGCTCGTGGCCCATCATGCCGCCATCACCCATGGAATGACCCATGCTATGGGACTGGGCAAACGCGGTAAAACCGAAGGTGGCGATCAAAGCGGTCACTAACGTACCGCGCAAAACTGGCTTAAAAACTGATTTCATACAACATCCTTGGGATAGTTTGGGGTTGGGTCTGAAACCAGAGATTGGCTTCAGGCTGGGTGCCAGTTTGCGCGGCCCATGTATCGCGTCCATGAGGCGCAATTAAGGTTTTGTAAAGTTACGTTAAATGCAATCCGCGCCTTTTGATGGGATGATCAAGCCCTTCAAAGTTGAATCAATCCCCCAACCATGACAAAAGGGCGCAAGTGTTTAAAAACCTGATGATGTACAGGGTCGGTCCCGCGTGGGATGCGACGGCGGAAAGTATGGAAGCCGGGCTGCAGGCCTCACGCTTCGCAGAATGTGGCGCGTCGCAAGACAAATCAATCGGCTGGACGGAGCCACGCGGCGAGGCCCATGGTCCGCTGGTGGAGCAAGTGGCTGGCCAGCTGATGTTGAAGCTGATGGTCGAAGTGAAAGTGGTGCCCGGCTCGGTCATCACCCGCAAGCTCAAAGAGCGCGTGGCGCAGATTGAGGCCACCACGGGGCGCAAACCCGGCAAGAAGGAAAGCCGCGATCTGAAGGACGAAATCCGTCTTGACCTGATGCCGATGGCCTTCACCAAACAGTCCACCGTGGGCATCTGGATTGACCCCAAGGCCAAATTGCTGGTGATTGACGCCGGCAGCCAGGCCCGGGCCGATGAAGTGGTGACCATGCTGGTGAAAGCGCTGGAAGGCTTCAGCGTGACGCTAATTAACACCACCACCTCGCCAGCGGTGGCCATGGCGCGCTGGCTGACCACCCAGGAGCCACCGCAGGGCTTTAGCGTAGACCGCGAGTGCGAGCTGAAATCCGCTGACGAGAGCAAGGCGGTGGTGCGTTATTCACGCCATCCGCTGGACATTGACGAGGTGCGCCAGCACATCGAGAGCGGCAAACAGCCCACGCGTGTGGCCTTGACCTGGGCGGACCGCATTTCCTTTGTACTGACTGAGGCGTTCACCCTCAAAAAGGTGGCGTTTCTGGATGTGGTGATTGAGGGTGCAAGTGGTTCGTCCAAAGGTAAAGACGATGGCTTTGACGCCGACGTGGCGATTGCCACCACTGAGCTGGGCGGGATGATTCCTGACTTGCTGCTGGCGCTGGATGGGGAGATGGTTAGTGCCTGAAGTCCTCGTCTATATTCAATAGTTTGCTATAAATGTTGTAGTAAATAGTATTTCTCTTTTACTGAAAGGAACCGTTTTATGGCTGATACCCCCGACTACGCCCCACCCACCGTCTGGACCTGGGACAAGGCCAGCGGTGGCCGCTTTGCCAATATCAACCGCCCGATTGCCGGGGCCACGCACGAGAAGGACTTGCCGGTAGGCCAGCACCCGCTTCAGTTGTACTCGCTGGCCACGCCCAATGGCGTGAAAGTGACGGTGATGCTGGAGGAGTTGCTGGCTGCGGGCCACAGCGGCGCTGAATACGACGCCTGGCTTATTCGCATCAGCGAAGGCGACCAGTTTGGCAGCGGCTTTGTGGCGGTGAACCCGAACTCTAAAATTCCCGCGCTGATGGACCGCAGTGGCCCAGCGCCGATTCGCGTCTTTGAGTCCGGCGCCATTCTGCTGCACCTGGCGCAAAAGTTTGGTGCCTTCCTGCCAACCGATGTTGCAGCGCGAGCCGAATGTCTGTCGTGGTTGTTCTGGCAGATGGGCAGTGCGCCCTACCTGGGTGGGGGCTTTGGGCACTTCTATGCCTACGCGCCCACCAAGATGCAATACCCCATTGACCGCTTCACCATGGAAGTCAAACGCCAGATGGACGTGCTGGACCGCCGCCTGGCCGAGAGCCCTTACCTGGCCGGTGACGAATACACCATTGCCGATATCGCGGTGTGGCCTTGGTATGGCCGGTTGGCCTTGGGTCAGAGTTATGACTCGGGTGAGTTTTTGCAGGTGCAAAGCTACACCCACCTGCAGCGCTGGACGGCTCAGATCGCTCAGCGCCCCGCCGTCAAGCGCGGCAACATGGTGAACCGCGTTATGGGCGACCCCGCCAAACAGTTGCCTGAGCGCCATGACGCCAGCGACATTGACGCGCGCCTTTGATCGGTGGTTGTGGCGGTCTTCATGCCGCGACGGTGTAACCCTCTTCGGTGATGGCGCTGGCCAGCGCCTCGCGCGGCTGGTCTGACACCACTTCAACCCGGTTGGCGGGCCGGTCAATGGTGACCTCGGCCTGCGGGTCAAGTTGTTTCACGGCGCGGGTCACGGCTTTTTCACAATGGCCGCAGGTCATGCCGGTGACGGTAAAGGTTTGGTTCATGGGAATACTCCTTGAGGGGTCGAAGCGCATATCGCGCTGGCGCTGCAGGTACTGTAGCCCAGACTTGTGATGAATAAGGTTTAGGCTATGCCTATGAGTTCAACTACGATCCCTTCCCCGGTCATCCCTTCCCTTGACATTGGCATTGGCGGCATGACTTGCGCGTCGTGTGTGGCGCGGGTCGAAAGAGCGCTAAAAAAAGTGCCGGGAGTGACGGATGCCTCGGTCAACCTGGCGACCGAGTCCGCTCGCATCACGTATGCCCCTTCCGAACAAATGGAAGCGCACTTGCGCCGGGCGGTGCGCGACGCAGGCTACGAGCCACGTGCCAAAGATGCCGCCATTGACTTGGAGGACACCTCGCCCTGGGCGGGTTTCATGCCTGTGGGGGTGGGTCTGGCGCTGTCTGCACCGTTGGTGTTGCCGATGATTGGTGACTTGTTTGGCAAGCACTGGATGCTGCCGTCGCTGTGGCAGTTTTTGCTGGCCACGCCAGTGCAGTTCATTCTGGGTGCGCGGTTTTACAAGGCAGGTTGGTACGCGCTGAAGGCGATGAGCGGCAACATGGATTTGCTGGTGTCGATTGGCACCACGGCGGGCTGGGCGCTGTCGGTGTGGTTGTGGCTGGATGCCGAGCCGGGGGCCATGGTGCACTTGTACTTTGAGGGCTCTGCAGTGGTGATCACACTCGTCATGCTGGGCAAGTGGCTGGAGGTACGCGCCAAGCGGCAGACCACATCGGCCATCCGCGCGCTGCACGCCCTGCGGCCCGAGGTGGCGCATCTGATGGGGGCTGACCCTTCGACGGGTTCAGGGCGAACCGAGGAAACAGACGTGCCCGTGTCCGAAGTGCTGGTGGGTGATCGCCTCGTTGTGAAACCCGGCGAACGTTTCCCGGTGGATGGCACGTTGCTGGAGGGCCGTACGCAGGTCGACGAGTCGATGCTGACCGGCGAGCCACTGCCGGTGACCAAGGAGGCCGGGAACGACCCGGTTGCCAAACTCACCGGTGGCTCCATCAACGGCGATGGCCGCGTGGTGATGCAAGTCACCGCGGTGGGCAGCGAAACCGTGCTGTCGAGCATCATTCGCCTGGTGGAAGACGCTCAAGCCGCCAAAGCGCCGATTCAGCGCATGGTGGATCAGGTCAGCGCGGTATTTGTGCCAGTGGTGTTGGTGCTGGCGCTGGTCACCTTGTTGAGCTGGTGGCTCATGGGTCAAGATTCGGGTCATTCATTCGAGCTGGCCCTGATTCATTCGGTGGCTGTGCTGGTCATCGCCTGCCCCTGTGCGCTGGGCCTGGCCACACCGGCTGCCATCATGGCGGGCACGGGCGTGGCGGCGAAGTTCGGTATTTTGATCAAGGACGCGCAGGCACTGGAACTGGCCCACAAGGTGGACATCGTGGCGTTTGACAAAACCGGCACGCTGACCGTGGGCCGCCCCAAATTGACGGCGCTTCTAGCGGCACATTTACCCGCTGCGGGATTTGATGAAGCGCAGGCGCTGCAGGTGGCCGCCAGCCTGCAAAGCGGCAGTGAACACCCGCTGGCGCGCGCCGTTGTTGCAGCCGCCAAAGACAAAGGCTTCGCCATTGAACCCCCGACCGGCGTGAGCGCGGTGCCAGGTCGCGGCACCGAGGGCGAGGTCACGGTGAATGGCGTGGCTCGCAACTATCTGATTGGCAGCCTGCGTTGGATGGACGAGTTGGGCGTTGACGTCAGCGCCTTGTCGTTCCAAGCCACAGAGCTGCAAGCCCAGGGCGCTACCGTGTCTGCCATGGCCGAGCGCACGAACACGGGGTTGGTCTTTTCTGCCCTGATGGCGTTCGGCGACGAGCCCAAGCCCGGTGCCAAAGAGGCCCTGGCGGCCCTGCGCGCGCGCGGCATCAAAACCATCATGATCTCTGGCGACAACCGGGGCGCGGCCGAAGCCATGGCGCGTCGCCTGGGCCTGCGCCCGGAAGAGGGCGAAGTGATGGCCGAGGTGCTGCCGGGGGACAAAGCCGCGCGAATCATTGCGCTCAAAGCCGGGGGCCATGTCGTGGCCATGGTCGGGGATGGCGTGAACGATGCCCCAGCGCTGGCGGCGGCGGACGTGGGCATGGCGATGGGCAACGGCACCGATGTCGCCATGCACGCCGCAGGCATCACCCTGATGCGCGGCGACCCACTGCTGGTGGCGGCTGCGCTGGACATCTCCGACCGCACGGTCGCCAAAATCCGGCAAAACCTGTTCTGGGCCTTTGCCTACAACGCAGCCGGTATTCCGTTGGCCGCGTTGGGTTACCTGAACCCGGTGTTGGCCGGGGCCGCCATGGCGATGAGTTCAGTCAGCGTGATGAGCAACGCGTTGTTGCTCAAACGCTGGAAACCCAAGGGCTCAGTATGAAAAGTGCCTGAAGTCCTTGTCAACTATCAATAGGTTGCTATAAAAAAGAAGTATCTTCGCCGCAGTTACTATCTAAGCATCAAGCACCCGCAACCCGGAGATTCCCCATGACCGCCCCCTCGTCGTCCACCCCTGATCGCCGCCAGCATGAGCGTCGAGCTTTACGAGGTGCCGCGCAACTTGCCTTACCAGGCCGTGCCGTCATGGCGGTGCGCATGCTGTACCTCAGCACGGGGGGCATGGGCATCGTGGGCCCGTCTAACCTGCCCGCTCAAACGACGGGGCTGCTGCGCATGAGCATGCCCAAAAAAACACTGGGCAGCGATACCTTTGATGTTGATGTCAAAGTGATCCACAGCGTTTATGGTGGCTCGGAGGATGGTTTCAAAATTGGCCTGGAATTTGTGAATATGCCCGTCGCCATGGTGACGGCGGTCTCCGCGTTTTTGGCGATTTAGTGGAGTGGCTGTATGCCAAAATCACCATAAAATAGACTTCTAGTCCGCATCAGTTATCAATAGTTTGCTATTGATAGAGTAGCAATTTAGATTTTTTTGCCTCCCAGACTCAACCTAGAGATTGCGCCTGCGTGCCGCCCGACAATCTGCAGCACATGACCTCTACCCCCACCACGACCTCTCAGAAACACGCGAACCATCGCAACACTTTGCTGTTAGCCCTGGCCTTGTCGCTGGGCGCGGCGGTGTCGCTCGGGGTGACGCGTTTTGCTTATGGTCTGTTATTGCCCACCATGCGCGCCGACCTGGGCTGGTCTTACACCCTGGCGGGGGCGATGAACACGGCCAATGCGTTGGGGTATTTGCTGGGAGCGCTGGCGACACCCCGGTTGATGCAGCGGTTTGGTGCAGCGCGGTTGCTACTGTGGGGCGCCGGGCTGGCGAGTGTGTTCATGGGTTTGAGCGGGTTTTTTACCGAGGCCACGCCGCTGCTCGTGCAGCGTTTGCTGGCCGGGGTGGCCAGCGCGTTTGTGTTCATCGCCGGAGGGCTGCTGGCCGCGCGCTTGGCGGCGACCGAGCCGCAGCGCAGCGGCTTTTTGCTGGGGCTGTATTACGGCGGCACGGGGTTTGGCATTGTGTTGTCAGCCTTGCTGGTGCCTGCCGTGTTGCAGGCGGTGCAGCAGGAGCCGCATGGCTGGGCATGGGCCTGGTGGGCACTGGCGCTGGCCTGCGTGCTGGGCACAGCGGTGTTGGCGTGGCCTGCCCGAGTGCTGGCTGGACGGCCAGCGGTTGCTGCGGCGGCATCGGTTCAGACGGGCGGTGATCAGACAAGCGCAGTGAGCACGCTGGTCGCAGGGCGGATATTTGTATGGCGTGACTTTGCGTTTGCGCTGGCCGGCTATACGCTGTTTGGGGTGGGCTATATCGGCTACATGACGTTTGTGATTGCGCTCCTGCGTGAGCAGGGGGCCAGCGCGTCGTCGGTCACGCTGTTTTATGCGTTGCTGGGGGTGGCGGTGCTGCTGTCGGCTCGGCTGTGGGCGGGTTTGCTGGACCGATTCAAGGGCGGGCAAGCGCTGGCTTGCTTGTGCGCGCTGCTGGGCCTGGCCACGGTGTTGCCCGCGCTGACAGCGGCTTGGGGTGTGGTGCTGGCCTCGGGCTTGTTGTTTGGCGGCGTGTTCTTGTCGGTGGTGGCCAGCACCACGGCGCTGGTGCGACACAACCTGCCCCAAAGCGCGTGGGCGGCGGGCATCAGCGCGTTCACTGTGGTGTTTGCAGCCGGGCAGATTGTGGGGCCCACCATCGTGGGGTTGATTGCCGACGGCCCCGGTGGCCTGGCGCGTGGGCTGGTGTTCTCGGCGGTGGCGCTGTGGCTGGGGGCTGTGCTGGCGTGGCGGCAACGGCCTTTGCGCTGAATTGTCTTGCTCCTTCCCGCCTTTGGGGGAAGGCTGGGATGGGGGCACAGCCCCTTCACGGCTTCGTGGCGGGGGTGGTCGGTGCGGCTTTGGCGCGGGCCTTCGCTTGCACGGCCTGCGCGGTGGCGGCCTCGGACTCCGGCATGCGGCCCTGCACTTGGTAGGCGCGGGCCAGGCGGGTCCAGCCCTCGGCATCGTCAGGGTTGGCTTTGAGGCGTGTAGCCAGCCGCTCAACCATTTGGTTGATTTTTTCCGGCGTCATGCCAACGGCAGCGGCGGGGTCGATCGGGGGTAACTTACCCACCTCATTGGCCGGGTCAGGGGGTGGGGTAGCGGTACTGGCTGCGCCGGGTGGCAGGCCACCTTTGGCGCGTGCCGAGGCGATTTCAGACGCCACCTGTTGGGCGTCTGGCGAACCGGGGGGCAGCATGGGGAGCAGCTTCTCCCATTGGGCCACGGCAGCGGCAAAGTCATTGCGGCGGTAGGCGGCCACGCCGGTCATCATCAGGCCCATGGGGTGCTGGGGGTTGATGGCGAGGGCCTGGTTCAGCATGGCCAGGGGCTTGCCTTCCAGGTTACTGCCGGCTTTAGTGGCCAGCAGGTCGGCATAGTCCACCAGCAAATCGGGGTCGGTGTTGACCAGCTCACCGGCTTTGACGAAGGCGGCCTCGGCCTCAGGCAGGCGCCCCATGACTTTGTAGGAGCGCGCCAGCATTGCCCAGCCAATGGAGTTGTCAGGGTTGGCCTTGAGTTTGGCGGCCAGCTCTTCGACCATTTTCAGCACTTTTTCCTGGCTGACTTGCTCTGCGGGCTGCGGGTTAATGCCCTCGGGCGTGCCCAGCCAGCCGTACATGGCAGCAGACCCTAGCGGGAGCAGCACGGCCACCACGGCAGCGGTGCGCCGGGGCGTCCAGATGCTGTGATTGGCCTTGGGGGATTGAGCGCGTGGCGGGGCAGGCAGCATTTCGGTGTCGTCCAGCAGGCGCAGTTGCAGTTCGTCTCGGGCGGCCTCAAAGTCACTGGGGTTGAGGGTACCGCGCGTCAGGTCGCGCTCAAGGGCTTGCAGCTGGTCGCTGTAAATGGCGGCGTTCAGGCGCTGGCTGGACACCCCGGCACCGGGCGCGGGGCGTAACAGGGGCCGCAGCACCCAGGCAACAACCAGCAGCGTCAAAACAGCTGCGATGGCGATAAAAACGATCATGAGGGACGATCCGGGTTGACATCATTGAGCAGGGCCTGCGCTTTGGCGCGCTGGGCGGCGCTGAGCATGGGGGCCGAATCATTCGCTGCGGTTGGGCGGCGGCCCTGGCTGGCGCGCACCAGGCGAAGCATCAAAAAGATAGCCCCGACCAGCAGCAAAAAAGGCCCAAACCACAACACATAGGTGATGGGCTTGACGGGCGGGCGGTACAGCACAAAGTCGCCATACCGGCTGACCATGAACTCCATGATCTCGGCGTCTGTCTTGCCCGCTTTAATCAGGGTGCGCAACTCGCGGCGCAAGTCCAGCGCCAGGTCGGCACGCGACCCGGCCAGCGATTCGTTTTGGCAGACCAGGCAACGCAGATCTTCAGAGATGACGATCAGGCGCTGCTCAACCACCGGGTCATCGGCCAGGGGCGCGGCCTCATTGGCTATCGCTGCACCGCTGAAGGGCAATACCAGGCACAGGGCCATGGCCCACAAGAGGCGGTTTAGAACACTACTTGCTGCACGAGTGATGGCACTCACTTTTGCAGCTCCCGCGCCAAAGGCAGGATGGTGTTTTTCAACGCTTCCTCAGTGATGGCGCCAATGTGTTTGTGCCGAATCACGCCTTGTTTGTCGATGAGAAAGGTCTCTGGCACGCCATACACGCCAAAGTTGATGCCAATGCGCCCATCCTGGTCGGTGACCGACAAGTCATACGGGTCGCCAAAGCGGGCCAGCCATTTCAAGCCATCGGCGGGCTTGTCTTTGTAGTCCAGCCCCACCACGGGCAGGGTTTTGGTTTTGGCAAAGGCCATCAGCACCGGGTGCTCTTCGCGACAAGCCACGCACCACGAGGCCCACACGTTGAGCAGCCACACCTTGCCCAACATATCCTTGCCGGAAAAGGTTTGCTCAGGGGCCTGCAGGCGCGGTGCCACAAACGCCGGAGCAGCTTTGCCAATCAACGGCGAGGGCACTTCGCGGGGGTCACGGGTGAGGCCAATGGCCAAAAACACCACCAGCACGGCAAACACACCCAGCGGGATTAACAACGATTTTTTCATGGAACTCGCGCGTGGGTTGAGATTAGGCGGGCGCACCGGTTGCCGTACCCAACGGTTGGCGTGCCGCCACTTTTTTGCGGTAGCGCCGGTCCAGAGCGGCCAGGGTGCCACCCAGGCCCATCAGCAGGCAGCCACCCCAAATCCAGGTGATGAAAGGCTTGTGGTAGACCCGCATCGCCCAGGCCGCAGGGCCCGTGCCCTCCAGGCGTTCGCCCAGGGACACATACACGTCACGCAACACGCTGGTGTCAATGGCGGCTTCGGTCATGGGCATGGTGGACGAGAAGTAAATGCGCTTCTCGGGGTGCAGCATGCGCAACACGTTGCCGTCTTTGATCAGCTCGACATCGCCCACGTCGGCCTTGTAGTTGGGGCCGGGTTCAGCGCGAATGCCAGTGAGGCGAAAGGTATAGCCGCCGACCGAGACGGTGTCGCCAATCACCATGCGCACGTCTTTTTCGGTCTCATATCCCTTCACCATGGTGATGCCCACCACACACACTGCTATGCCAATGTGGGCCACATGCATGCCCCAAAACGACAGCGGCGTGGAGGCCCAGCGCGCGGAGTCTTTCAGTTGGCGGTAAATTTGCACCGCTGATGCCAACACAATCCAGAATGCCAGCGTCAGCCCCAGCGCCGCCAGCGCGGACCAGGCCCCCGCCAGCAGCGGCGCGGTGCAACCCAGCAGCACCGACACAATCGCCACCGGGCGCAGCTTTTTGGCAATCTCGGCCGCGCTGTCGTTCTTCCAGCGGGACCACGAGCCCACCACCATGAAGAACAGCACCGGCACCATCAGCGGGGCAAACACGGCGTTGAAGTACGGTGGGCCGACCGACAGCTTGCCCATGTTCAGCGCGTCCACGATCAGCGGGTACAGCGTGCCCAGCAGCACGCTGGCGGCGGCGGTAGCGAGCAACACGTTGTTGGTCAGCAAGAATGCCTCACGCGATACGAGTGCAAACGCGCCGCCTGAGCGCACCTTGCTGGCCCGCATGGCAAACAGCGTGAGCGAGCCGCCCACCACCACGGTTAAAAACAACAAGATAAAGACGCCGCGCTTGGGGTCCGTGGCGAAGGCGTGAACCGAGGTCAGCACGCCTGAGCGCACTAAAAACGTCCCCAGCAAGCTCATGGAAAACGCGGTGATGGCCAGGATGATGGTCCAGTTTCTGAACAGGCCACGTTTCTCGGTGACGGCCAGCGAATGGATCAGCGCAGTGCCCACCAGCCAGGGCAAAAACGAAGCGTTCTCAACGGGGTCCCAAAACCACCAGCCGCCCCAGCCCAATTCGTAATAAGCCCACCACGAGCCCAGCGCAATGCCTAGGGTTAGAAAGATCCACGCGGCGGTTGCCCACGGGCGGGACCAACGGGCCCAGGCGGCGTCCAGGCGGCCGTTGAGCAGCGCGGCAATGGCAAACGCAAACGGCACGGCCATGCCGACGTAACCCATGTAGAGCATGGGCGGGTGAAACACCAGGCCGGGGTCTTGCAGCAGGGGGTTCAGATCACGGCCATCGGCGGGAATGTCGCTCAGGCGCACAAACGGGTTGGACGTGATCAGCATGAACAGCAAAAAGCCCACCGCCACCAAGCCCAAAATGCCCAGCACGCGCGACACCATCGCGTCCGGCAGCTGGCTGGAGAACAGCGAAACCGCCAGCATCCAGCTGCTGAGCATCATGAGCCACAGCAGCAGTGAGCCCTCATGCCCGCCCCACACCCCGGCAATGCGGTAGATGTCGGGCAGCTTGGAGTTGGAGTGCTGGGCGACATACATCACCGAGAAGTCGTTGGTATAAAACGCGTAGGTCAGGCAGCCAAATGACAGCGCCGTTAATAGCCACAACGCCTGTGCACCGGGGCGCGCCAATGCCATCCAGTCGCCACGCCCTTGCTGGCCGCCCGTGACGCTGATGACCCCCATGGCCAGCGCCACAAAGAGCGCGAGGATGAGCGAGAAATGACCGATTTCAGGAATCATGGTGCAGGCTGTTGTTGGGTTACTTCAAGGTTTTGATGGACTGCAGGGCTTTGGCCTGGTCCATGGCGTGCTGGGCTTCGGGGGGCATGTAGTTCTCGTCATGCTTGGCCAGTACTTCGGCGGCCATAAAGCGGCCATCAGGCCCCAACTTGCCCTGTGCGACTACGCCTTTGCCTTCACGAAACAGGTCGGGCAAGATGCCGGTGTAAGACACTTTGACCTCTTTGGCGGTGTCGGTCACCACAAAATTAACGGTCAGGTTGTCGCGCTTGACGGTGCCGGTCTTGACCATACCGCCGACCCGAAAGGTGCGGTTTTTAGGGGCCTCGCCCGAGTCCACTTGAGACGGGGTGAAGAAAAAGACCAGGTTGCTCTCAAACGCGTTGAGGACAAAGTAGGCGGCCAGCGAAATAGCGGCCAGGCCGCCTGCAATCAGGGCGGCGCGTTTTTGACGGGGTTTCATAAGGGGGCACTCTCAGAGGCACTTTCAGAGAGCCGTTCGGTGCGAAGCTGGGCCATAAGTTCCACACGCTGGCGGCGCACCTGCACGCATTCAACCAACATGACCAGTGCTGTGATGCCAAAGCTGCCCCACACATACAGGGCGTAGCCGCCCATGGCAAAAAACTCGGATGCGCTATTCCACTGCATGCTTCACCCACTCGGTGTGACGCTCGCGCGCCAAAATAATATTGCGAACCCGTGCCAGCGCCACTGCAATGGCATACATCCAGAATGCCACCACCATCAACAACATGCCGGTCAACATGGTGCTGGCCATGGACGGTGAGCTGGTCAGCGACACCGACGCGCCCTGGTGCAGCGTGTTCCACCACTTGACTGAAAAGTAAATGATGGGCACATTCACCGCCCCCACCAGCGCCAACACGGCGCAGGCTTTGTCCGCACGCCGGGGGTCGTCAATGCTGGATTGCAGGGCCAAAAAACCCAGGTACAAAAACAGCAAAATCAACTCGGACGTGAGGCGTGCGTCCCACACCCACCAGGCCCCCCACATGGGCTTGCCCCAGAGCGAGCCGGTGACCAGTGACAGCAGTGCAAACAGTGCCCCGGTGGGGGCCAGGGCCGAGGCCATCATGCTGGACAAGCGCGTGTTGAACGCCAGCCCGACGCCCGCCCAACCGGCCATCACCAGGTAAATGAGCATGGACATTTGCGAGGCCGGCACGTGGACAAAAATGATGCGGTAGCCCTGGCCCTGCTGAGCGTCAATAGGGGCTACAAAAAACGAGATCCACAACCCGGCGACCAGCAGCACAGCGGCCAGCGCTGCAAACCAGGGCCAAAGGCGACCTGCCAGCCCGTAAAAATGCTGGGGCGATGAATATTTAAACCAGTGCATCACAATAGTTGTTGTAAGGAGTTGTCATTCAAGGGAAATTCTCAGGGCCGCCGTTGTGGCCAGGGGTGCAAAAAAAACAGACAGCACCAGCAGCGCAGCCAGCAGCGACAAATGGCCACCAGCGCCCAAGCCAGCCGCATCCGCCTCGACGGCACCCGCACCAAATATAAGCACCGGAATATACAGGGGCAAGATTAACAGCGAGAGCAATACCCCCGCACCGCGTACGCCCAGCGTCAGCGCTGCGCCAATGCTGCCAATCAAGCTCAAAGTGGGGGTGCCCAACAGCAGCGACAGGGTCAAAATACCCAAAGCGCGGCCGTCCAGCCCAAACTGCACGCCCAGCACTGGCGCCACCAGCACCAGCGGCAGGCCTGAGAGCAAAAAGTGCGACAGCGCTTTGGCCGCCACCAGCAGCCCCAGCGGCGTGCTCGATATCGCCATTTGCTCCAGCGAACCGTCGGCGTAATCCGTGGCAAACAGCCGTTGCAGCGACAACATGGCCGCCAGCAGAGCACTGACCCACAACACGCCCGGTGCCATGCGCAGCAGCAAGGCCGACTCCGCCCCCACGCCCAGCGGGAACAGGCTGGCCACCACGGAAAAAAACACCAGCGGAGTCAGCACCTCGCCCTTTTGGCGCAGGGCCAA
>JANOLC010000104.1:0-2201 GCA_031419575.1 Burkholderiales bacterium
TGTTGACAAGCTGTAGCGGAGATTGAGTGAGCACGCTGTAAAATCCGCGACTTCCAAGGAGCGTTGCAGCGGAGTTCACTTCCGTCAGGCTTGGATAGGGGTCACCCCACCCGCAACGGCGCTCACCTGATTGAATATTTACAGGTGAGTCGCATGTTTGAATCTTCCTCTTTGTCGTTGCCCCCCCACGTTCCCCCCATGTTGTTGTCCGGCCTGGAGCCGGTGCAAATCAACGCCAGCAGCCTTTTCGTCAACATCGGCGAGCGCACCAACGTGACGGGCTCCAAAGTGTTCGCCCGCATGATTTTGAATGGCGAGTTTGACCAGGCGTTGTCGGTTGCGCGCCAACAGGTTGAAAACGGCGCGCAGATCATCGATATCAACATGGACGAGGCCATGCTTGACAGCAAGGCGGCCATGGTGCGATTTTTGAACCTGATTGCGTCTGAGCCCGACATCTCGCGTGTGCCCATCATGGTCGACAGCTCCAAGTGGGAGGTAATTGAAGCCGGCCTTCGCTGCATTCAGGGCAAGGGCATCGTCAACTCCATTTCCATGAAAGAAGGCGTTGAGGCGTTCAAGCACCAGGCCCGTTTGGTGCGCCGTTATGGTGCGGCGGCCGTGGTGATGGCGTTTGATGAAAAAGGACAGGCCGACACCTACCAACGCAAGACCGAAATTTGCGCGCGCGCTTACCGTATCTTGGTGGACGACGTGGGTTTCCCCCCGGAAGACATCATTTTCGATCCCAATATTTTTGCCGTGGCGACGGGCATTGAAGAGCACAACAATTACGCGGTCGATTTCATCGAGGCCACGCGCAGGATCAAGGCCAATTTGCCGGGGGCTAAGGTGTCGGGTGGAGTGTCTAACGTATCGTTCAGCTTTCGGGGCAATGACCCGGTGCGCGAGGCCATTCACACCGTGTTTTTGTACCATGCCATTCAGGCGGGCATGGACATGGCCATCGTCAACGCGGGCATGGTCGGTGTGTATGACGACTTGGAGCCAACCTTGCGCGAGCGCGTGGAAGACGTCGTTTTGAACCGCCGCCCGGATGCGGGTGAGCGCTTGGTCGAGATTGCCGACAGCGCCAAGTCCGGTGCCAAAGACGAGAGCAAAAAGCTGGAGTGGCGCGGTACGCCCGAGCGCCCCGTGGCGGTGGCGCAGCGCCTCAGCCATGCCATGGTGCACGGTATCACCGACTTTATCGTGCCTGACACCGAAGAGGCCTACCAGGCGATTCTGGCGACGGGTGGCAGGCCACTGCACGTGATTGAAGGCCCGCTGATGGCCGGCATGAGCATCGTGGGTGACTTGTTTGGTCAAGGCAAGATGTTTTTGCCGCAGGTGGTGAAGTCGGCCCGGGTGATGAAGTCCGCCGTGGCGCATCTCATTCCCTATATTGAAGAAGAAAAGCGTTTAGACGAAGCCGCCGGGCGCGACGTGCGCACCAAGGGCAAGATCATCATCGCCACCGTCAAGGGCGATGTGCATGACATTGGCAAGAACATCGTCACCGTGGTTTTGCAATGCAATAACTTCGAGGTGATCAACATGGGTGTGATGGTGCCCTGCCACGAGATTTTGGCGCGCGCCAAGGTCGAGGGGGCTGACATTGTGGGACTAAGCGGCCTGATCACGCCCAGCCTGGAAGAGATGCAATACGTGGCAGGTGAGATGCAGAAGGACGAGCACTTCCGCATCCGCAAAATTCCGCTGATGATCGGTGGCGCTACCACCAGCCGCGTGCACACGGCCGTCAAAATTGCGCCGCATTACGAAGGCCCCGTGGTCTACGTGCCTGATGCCTCGCGCAGTGTGGGTGTGGCGCAAAGCCTGTTGAGCGACCAGGCCAGCGCCTACGTGGTCGAGCTCAATGCCGACTACGACCGGGTGCGGCTACAACACGCCAACAAGAAGGTGATTCCCCTGTGGCCGCTGGCCAAGGCGCGTGCCAACAAGTGGCGACCAACCGTTCGCTCTGAGCTTGTCGAAGGGCCGGCTTCGACAAGCTCAGCCCGAACGGAGTCAGCGTGGCGCGATTACGCCCCCATCAAGCCCAAATTCCTGGGTCGCCGGGTGTTCAAAAACTTTGATCTGAGTGAGTTGGCCCAATACATCGACTGGGGCCCTTTCTTCCAGACATGGGATCTGGCGGGGCCGTTCCCGGGGATCCTCAAAGACGAGGTCGTGGGCAC
>JANOLC010000105.1:0-2675 GCA_031419575.1 Burkholderiales bacterium
GCCTTCGGTGTCATGTTTGGTGCTGCCGGTGTTGGCCCAGTTGAAATTCATGTAACCCAGGGTTTGACCGGTGAGCGACATTTCAATCACGCCTGTTCCCTCATCCCCCACTACAAACAGGGAGCCATGACCGTTGTTGCGGTCGCGGGCGTAGGTAACAGCGGAGGCTTCCAGACCGGAAATTCCACCGCTGGTGCCGTTCAAAATGTCCAGCGCGTAAACGCCAGTCACCGAGTAGCCACCCAGATTAATGGAGTCACCGGCGTGGGCGGTGAAGGACTTGCCCGCAACCGCCAACACCAGGGAAGTGAGGGCCAACGGGCTGACTCTCAATGCCAGGCATGCCAAACCAATTAGCTATAAACTTGATAGCTAACTACTTATATGCCATCGGGACTCCCCCCATAAATAATTATCGGAAGCTGCTTTGACCACGACAACACTGCCTGTGCCACCCATGCCATCCACCCCGAGCTACGGCCCACCCATCTCGCTGGCACTGGCCAAAACCGTGGTCGCCCGCGCGGAGGCAGAAGCCATCGCCCAGGGCTGGAAGATGGTGATTGCAGTGGTGAACAGCTCGGGCCACCTGGTCATGCTGCACAAAATGGATGACGTGCACTACGCCGCCATTCAAGTGGCACAAGACAAAGCCACCACCGCTGTCAACTTCAAACGCTCAACCAAGGGGTTTGAAGAGGCAGTCGCCGCGGGTGGCGCGGGGTTGCGGCTGCTGTCCATTGCGGGGCTGTGCCCGTTGGAAGGCGGCATCCCGCTGCTGCAAAACGGCTGCGTCATTGGAGCTGTGGGCGTGTCCGGCGTCTCATCGGCCGACGACGGCCGGGTAGCGCAGTTGGCGGCGGATGGGGTCACGTAAGTCAGAATCGCTATGTAGTCGTCCCTTGCCATTCAAACAAATACAACATCGAAAGACACCCATGCCCATCATCACCACCATCGAAGACCTGCGCGTCCTGGCCAAAAAACGCGTGCCCCGCATGTTTTACGACTACGCCGATTCCGGCTCGTGGACTGAGAGCACCTACCGCGCCAACTCGGATGATTTCCAGACCATCAAGTTGCGCCAGCGCGTGGCTGTGAACATGGAAAACCGCAGCACCGCCGCCACCCTGGTGGGGCAGGCTGTCTAGATGCCGGTGTGCATTGCGCCCGTGGGGCTCACGGGCATGCAAAGCGCTGATGGTGAAATCAAGGTGGCCCGCGCGGCTGAGAAATTCGGCATTCCATTCACTCTGTCCACCATGAGCATTTGCTCGATTGAGGATGTGGCTGAAAACACCACCGCGCCCTTCTGGTTTCAGCTTTACATGATGCGCGACCGCGACGCCATGGCCCGCATGATTGAGCGCTGCAAAGTCGCCAAATGCAGCGCACTGGTGCTCACGCTGGACCTGCAAGTCATTGGCCAGCGCCATAAAGATTTGAAGAACGAGATGCGCGCCTCCGTCATCCCGTCATTGGGCAACATGCTCAATATGGCCAGTAAGCCGCGCTGGTGCTTGGGCATGATGGGCACGCGCCGCCACACGTTTCGCAACCTGGTCGGCCATGTGAAAGGCGTGAGCGACATGGCCTCGCTCGCGTCCTGGACAAACGAGCAGTTTGACCCCCGCCTGTCTTGGGCGGATGTGGCCTGGGTCAAGCAGCAATGGGGCGGCAAGCTCATCCTCAAAGGCATCATGGACGTGGAAGATGCCAGGCTGGCGGTGGCCAGCGGGGCTGATGCGATCGTGGTCAGCAACCACGGCGGGCGCCAACTGGATGGTGCGCCGTCCAGCATCACCGCCTTACCGGCAATAGTGGCCGCCGTGGGTGACCAGACCGAGGTGTGGATGGACGGCGGCATCCGCAGCGGACAAGACGTTCTGAAAGCCTGGGCTCTGGGTGCCCGCGGCACCATGATTGGCCGCGCCATGGTCTATGGCCTGGGTGCCATGGGCGAAGCTGGCGTGACCAAAGCGCTGGAAATTTTGCACAAAGAACTTGACATCACCATGGCCTTTTGCGGACATACCAATATCCAGACGGTGGACAAAGGCATCTTGCTGCCGGGGACTTACCCGGAGGCATCAGCGACAGCCTGATATCGCAGCAGCCCTACAACAACTGCGACACCAGTCTGAAATCCGGGTCTTCGGCAAAGGGCTTCGATGCAAAGCCCAGGTTTTTCATCAGCTTGAGCATGTTGGGGTTATTGGCCAGCACCAAGCCTTCAATCTCGGTCAGGCCTTTCTCGCGGGCAAAGTCCATGATGGACAGCATCAGGCGAGAGCCCAGGCCCTTGCCACCCAAGTCGTCCGCCACCACCAGCGAGAACTCGCAACTGGTACGGTCCGGGTTGGTGATGTAGCGCGACACGCCGACAATGCGCGCGGTCTCTACCGCCTCGCCTTCGGCATTGACCGACCGGCTGCGGCTGATGGCCACGAGCGCCATTTCGCGGTCGTAATCAATCAGCGTGAAGCGCGCCAGCATCGAGGCGGGAAGCTCCTGCATGCTGGAGACAAACCGGAAGTAGCGCGCCTCTCGGGACAGCTGCCGAACAAAATCCTGCAACATGCCCGCATCGTCCGGGTGGATGGGTCGCACGGTGTAGTCACCACCACCCGGCAACGGCCACACCTGCTCGTGTTGCGACGGGTACGGCAGAATAG
>JANOLC010000106.1:0-4965 GCA_031419575.1 Burkholderiales bacterium
GTGTCCACAATCGGGCAACGCTCGCCACCCACGTTCTTGTAGTACCACATCCACGCTTCAGGGTTGATGGGTTCCCCCACCGATCCCAGAATGCGCAGGCTGGTCAAATCTGAGCGAGCAGGGTGCACTTTTTCATCACTCTCGGCCGACTTGATGAGCGAACGAATTGCTGTGGGTGCGGTGTAGAAAATGCTGCACTTGTGGCGCTCAATCATCTGCCAGAAGCGGCCAGCATTCGGGAAGGTGGGGATGCCTTCAAAAATAATCTGGGTGGCACCAGCGGCCAGCGGGCCGTAAGCGACGTAAGCATGACCGGTGATCCAGCCGATGTCAGCCGTGCACCAGAACACGTCATCCGCCTTCAAATCGAAGGTCCAGTCCATGGTCAGTTTGGCCCACAGCAGGAAGCCGCCGGTGGAGTGCTGCACACCCTTGGGTTTGCCGGTGGAGCCGGACGTAAAAAGGATGAACAGTGGATGCTCGGCACCCACGGGCACCGGGGCACATTCGGTGCTTTGGCCAGCCAGTGCCTCGGTAAAGGTCTTGTCGCGGCCCATGACCATGTTGCAGGCGGTTGGGGTGCGCTGGTACACAAACACGGTTTTGATGGATTCACAACCACCTAAAGAGAGGCCTTCGTCCACGATGGCTTTCAGTGGCAACTCTTTGCCGCCACGCATCTGGTAATTGCAGGTCACGACGGCCACTGCGCCGGCGTCAATGATGCGTTCTTGCAGCGCCTTGGCCGAGAAACCGCCAAACACCACACTGTGGGTCGCACCAATACGGGCGCAGGCTTGCATGGCGATCACGCCTTCCAGCGTCATGGGCATGTAAATCAGAACGCGGTCGCCCTTGTTGATGCCGTTAGCTGTGAGCGCATTGGCAAACTGGCTCACTTTGGCGAGCAGCTCTTTGTAGGTGGTTTTGGTGACCGTGCCGTCATCAGCCTCAAAAATAACTGCCGTTTTGTTTTCATTGGGCGTGCCCATGTGTTTGTCAAGGCAGTTGGCCGAGGCATTCAGTTCGCCGTCGTCAAACCATTTGTAAAACGGTGCGTTGGATTCGTCCAGCGTGCGGGTGAAGGGCTTGGTCCAGGTGACATTTTCACGAGCCAGCCGGGCCCAAAAGCCTTCAAAGTCATTTGAAGCCTCGGCACACAAGGCGTTGTAGTCGTCCATGCCGGAAATACGGGCTGCTTTGACCGTAGCCTCGCTGGGCACGAACACACGGTTTTCGACCAGGACAGATTCAATGGCCGTGCTGGCCGTGCTGGCAGTAGTGGGTGGATTCATGGTTAGTCTCCTCAGGTAAATAAAACTTTTCAGCAATGTCGGCGTTTGCACTTACAGGCCACTGACTAGCAGCCAGCTTACGATGGCTAAAGTACATCCTGCGATCAATGTAAATCCCACTGTGCGCACAGTTCCCCAGTCCCCATGGGGCATTGAACCCGGCGACTAAAATTGGGCCAAATTTTTCAAACACCTGCATCGACTCTTCAATGACCACACAAAAATCACCCGAAAACAAGGCTCGTATGCGCCCCCTGCCCCGCTTTATTTTTGCCAGCCGCTGGCTACAGCTTCCGTTGTACCTCGGCCTGATTGCCGCACAAGGGGTTTATGTTTTTCACTTTTGGATTGAGTTGGTGCATTTGCTGGAGGCTGCTTTTGGCAGCCAGACCGCATTGCAAGCCCTGATTTCCAGCATCGGTTACAAGGAGTCCGGGCCAACTACGGCGCTGAACGAGACCATCATCATGCTGGTGGTGCTGGCCTTGATTGACGTGGTAATGATCTCCAACCTGCTAATCATGGTGATTGTGGGCGGCTATGAGACCTTCGTGAGCCGCATGGACTTGGACGGACACCCAGATCAACCCGAGTGGTTAAGCCACGTGAACGCGTCGGTGCTCAAAGTCAAGCTAGCCACCGCAATCATCGGTATCAGCTCGATTCATCTGCTGAAGACCTTCATCAACGCCGCTAATTACGACGAGAAGGTGCTGATTGCCCAAACCGCGATCCACGTCACATTTTTGCTGTCAGCTATGGCCATTGCTTACACCGACCGGCTGATGTCCAGGCCACAAAACGACGGGCATTGATGACGGAGCCGCATCGCTCAGTTTAAAACCCAATCAAGCAAGTTGTTTGCGATCTTCGCTGGCCACCAAAATGAGCGTGGCCACCACGGTGCTGAGCAGCGAACCCAGCAGAACGCCCAGTTTGAGTTGAGCACCCAGGGCGGCATCACCCCCCTCAAACGCCAGCGAGCCGATGAACAGGCTCATGGTGAACCCCACCCCGCACAGCACGCACACGCCAAAAAACTGAATCCAGCGGCAGTTCACGGGCAGTTGGGCGCCACCAAATTTGACCAGCAGCCAGGACGCGCCAAACACGCCCACGGCCTTGCCAAATAGCAAGCCGCACACAATCCCCAGCGGAACGGCCTGCATCAAGGTGCTTGGGGTGACATTCGCCAGCGACACGCCCGCGTTCGCAAAAGCAAACACAGGCAGGATCAAAAACGTGACCCATGGATGTAAGGCGTGTTCGGCCTTCGCCAGTGGGGAGCCGCCCTTGCCGTCTGACATAGGAATGGCCAACGCAGTGACCACCCCGGCCAACGTGGCGTGAATGCCCGACTTGAGCACACACACCCAGATCACCAAACCCATGACGACGTAGGGGCCGATGACCGTGACGCGGCAGCGGTTCAACGCCAAGAGCACCAACCCGCCTGCCCCAGCGGCCAGCAACATGACAGGAGACAAATCTGCGGTGTAGAAAAAAGCGATCACCAGAATCGCTCCTAAATCATCAATGATGGCCACCGCAGTCAAAAATATTTTGAGCGACGCAGGCACCCGGCTACCCAACAATACCAAAATCCCCAGCGCAAAGGCAATGTCCGTCGCCATCGGGATACCCCACCCGCGCAAGGCCACCGGGTCTTGCCAATTAAAGGCCGCGTAAATCACCGCAGGTACGACCATGCCACCCAGCGCAGCGCCTGCGGGCAACATGGCTTGACGCACCGAGGCCAATTCGCCATCCAGCAGCTCCCGCTTGATCTCCAGCCCGACCAGCAAGAAGAACACGGCCATCCAAAGGTCATTTATCCAAACGATCAGCGGTTTGGACAGCACCAACCAGTTGTCGCCCAAGCGTATCTCACCGGGGATTTGCAGGAAGTCTTGGTAGATGCCCTGCCAGGGTGAATTACTGATGGCCAATGCGACCAGTGCAGCCATGCCCAGCAACACGCCGCCCAAAGACTGCGATGTGATGAACTGGTTAACACTTTTGAACAGGGCATTGAGCATTGTGAAACCGGCTTGGCCGTCAGCTTCGCGAAGCATGGTTGGTTAAACTGAGAAGCATTGTCGCTGTCACGTCTATCCCCAAAAAACTTGAGGTTTCGCTCCACCATGACTACCATCATCCAACAAACCGACTTGATCGAATCCGTGGCCGCCGCGCTGCAGTACATCAGCTTCTACCACCCTGCCGACTACATTGCCCACTTGGCCCGCGCCTATGACCGCGAACAAAGCCCCGCGGCCAAGGATGCCATTGCGCAAATTTTGACCAACAGCAAGATGAGCGCGATGGGCCATCGCCCGATCTGCCAGGACACCGGTATCGTCAACGTGTTCCTCAAGATTGGAATGGATGTTCGCCTGGAAGGCTTCACCGGTACGCTGGACGACGCTATCAACGAAGGTGTGCGCCGTGGCTACAACGACCCGGCCAACACGCTGCGCGCCTCCATTGTGGCCGACCCGCAGTTTGACCGCAAGAACACCAAGGACAACACGCCTGCTGTGATTCATGTCGAAATCGTGGCGGGCAACAAGCTCGACATCACGGTGGCAGCCAAAGGTGGAGGCTCAGAGAATAAATCCAAGTTGGCCATGCTTAACCCCGGTGACTCCATTGTCGATTGGGTGCTGAAAACCGTGCCCACCATGGGTGCCGGCTGGTGTCCACCGGGCATGCTGGGAATCGGCATTGGCGGCACGGCCGAGAAAGCCGTGCTGATGGCCAAACAGGCGCTGATGGAAGACATTGACATGTATGAGCTGCAGGCTAAGTCGTCATCCGGTGCGGCCTTGAGCAAGTTGGAGACCCTGCGCCTGGAGCTGTTCGAGAAGGTCAACGCGCTTGGCATTGGCGCGCAAGGCCTGGGTGGCCTGACCACGGTGCTGGATATCAAAATCAACATGTACCCCACCCACGCCGCAGGCAAGCCGGTGGCGATGATCCCCAATTGTGCCGCCACGCGTCATGCCCATTTTGTGATGGACGGAAGTGGCCCGGTTTACATGACCCCGCCTTCACTGGACTTGTGGCCCAACGTTAACTGGACGCCTGACTATGTGAGGAGCCAAAAGGTGAACCTGAATGCGTTGACACCCGCCGAAGTTGCCAGTTGGAAGCCCGGCGACACGTTGCTGCTCAACGGCAAGATGCTCACCGGTCGTGATGCCGCCCACAAGCGCATTCAGGAGATGCTCGCCAGTGGCGAAAAACTGCCCGTGGACTTTACCAACCGCGTGATCTATTACGTCGGCCCGGTGGATCCTGTCGGCGACGAAGCCGTCGGCCCCGCTGGCCCCACCACCGCTACTCGCATGGACGGCTTCACCGAGATGATGCTGGCCAAAACGGGCCTGATCGCCATGATTGGCAAGGCCGAACGTGGCCCGGTTGCCATTGAAGCCATCAAAAAACATAAAAGCGCCTATCTGATGGCCGTGGGCGGAGCCGCCTACCTGGTCAGCAAGGCCATCAAAACCGCGAGGGTGGTTGGCTTCGCAGACCTGGGTATGGAGGCCATTTACGAGTTTGATGTGGTAGACATGCCCGTCACCGTAGCGGTAGATGCGGGTGGCACCAGTGTGCACATCACTGGCCCAGCGGAGTGGGAAAGGAAGATCGCGACCGGGCAGTT
>JANOLC010000107.1:0-21524 GCA_031419575.1 Burkholderiales bacterium
CCTTCGTCGCTGATAATCCCGGCGACTGGATGTTCCATTGCCACATCATCGAGCATCAGGAAAGCGGCATGATGGGTTATGTTAGGGTGAGTGAATCCTGATCCGAGCCGAAAAGATCGATGCGCCTAACGAGGGGGGCGCGGGTGCTAGCCCAGTTTGGCCAGATGAGTTTCTCATCTCATCGCGGTTAAAGGCACGCAAGGTTTGCATGCGTATGTTGCCTGATGACGCAATGGCCAGGCCGAATGCAGCGGCCGATGCCTCGTCGGGTGACTCGATGATGGAAATCAAATCGAACTGGCCCTGGGTCCAGTAAAGCTGCGTCATCTTGGATCCAAATTTGGAGGCGGCTTCCATCACCATGTCCGCACGCTTGGTGCTTTCCTTGACGGTGCGTATGCCCTGGTCGGTAAAAGTGCAGAGTGAAATGAACGTAACCATGATGTGTCCTTTTGTATTTGCATGAGGGGTCTTTCATTGGCGAACGTTTGACGCCGACCCCATGACGTCAAAATCAAAAAAGGGAATGAATACGAGCGCGCGAATTAAATGCGTGTCTCTGCTTTCAGCAAGGACAGCGCCACACGTTACGACACGTTTTTACGAAAGTCAACTCAGAGCCTTGTCCTGACAGCGCAAAGTCGTAATGTCCCCTTTTGACCAGATTCAAATGTCCCCTTTCACTTTGAGGGGCGATCATGGTCGAGGTGGTGCAAATGAGTTTGAAGGAAGCAGATCGGTACGCGGTGATTCATCAGGTGATTGAGCGCACGATGGGACAATCAGATGCTGCGTTGTGGCTCAACATCTCGGTGCGTCAAGTCAAGCGCCTGGTGCGCGCCATACGACGCGATGGCGCGCAGGGCGCTGTTTCCAAACGCTGGGGTGTTCCCAGCAACCGGCGGATATCTCAAGCAGTGCGCGATCAGTGTGTGGGTTTGGTGCGGGAGCGCTACAGCGACTTTGGCCCCACGCTGGCCTGCGAGTACCTCACGGCCCAACACGGCTACACGGGCAGTGCAGAGACACTGCGCGGCTGGATGATGGAGGCTGGGCTATGGAAGGCCAAACGCTCACGGGTTAGGCGCATCCATAGCCCCCGTGAGCGGCGCAGCCGCTTGGGCGAACTGGTGCAAATTGATGGCAGTCCCCATGCCTGGTTTGAGGATCGAGCCCCCAAGAGCTGCCTGATCGCCTTCATTGACGATGCCACCGGGGAGCTGATGCAGGCGTGTTTCTATCCGGTAGAAAGTACACGTGCCTACCTGCACAGCTTGCAGTGTTACGTGAGCGCCCATGGTCGACCACTGGCGCTGTACAGCGACCGCCACAGCATCTTCACAAAACATGACCCCGAAGACCCCACGCCCACCCAGTTTGAGCGGGCTGTGGGGGAGCTCAACATCGAGTCCATCTTGGCGTACTCGCCGCAGGCCAAAGGGCGCGTGGAGCGTGCGTTTCAGACGCTACAAGATCGCCTGGTCAAGGCCTTGCGGCTGGCCAGGATCAGCACCCTTGAGGCGGCCAACGCTTGGCTGCCCCAGTTTCTGGCACAGCACAACGCACGCTTCAAACGCTTGCCAGTTGATGCTACCAACGCGCATCGGACCTATGAGGGCAAGACTGAAGATCAGAACCTGGAACTGGCCCGCATTTGTGCCCATCACTACGAGCGCAGGCTGTCCAAAACGCTGACCTGCCAGTTCATGGGCAAACTGCTGGTGGTGATCACCCGTCCTGAGCAGCCACGCTACGCCTTGCGCTCACAGCCTATCAAGGTGATCGAGCATTTGAGCGGTGAGCTTGAGTTGTTGTGGGGGACTGAGGCCTTGCCCTTCAAAACGTTTGAGCGCCATCAGCACTTGAGCGCCTCACGTGTGGCTGACGACAAACTGCTCAATGGCCGGGTCGATGCGGTGCTACAAAAGGAGTCGCTTCGCCTGCGCAAATTGCAGGCGATGGTGACGGCCCAAAATGCTCAACCGCGACAGCGCTCCCCCAAGGTCGTAATCTAAGGCCCCATGGGCTCAAAGCAAGCGCTTGAACTCGCCCGCCGTGGATAACTGAGCCGTCCACACCACAAGGGCGTGGACAGTCGGCGAGTACGCCGATTCCTCAGTTACCCACCGCTCCCCGGCCTTGTAGCCTACGGCCTGACGCGCTGGCGCTTGCCCGGTGCAGTGGCCTGCCCCGCCCCTACGGGCTTGCAGCCCGGTGGCCCCACCCCCAGACTTTCAAACTTCCAAATTCCAAATTCCAAATTCCGAATACCAAATCCAACTTCAAGGGGACATTTCAATCTGGGACAAAAGGGGACATTTCAATTTTGGGTTGACAGGTAAAGCCGCACACCTTGAACACTTGAGCAGCACGGTTATGCTGTCGCCCACATGACGCTTCTATCACTGCCGTTCCCCCTCATCACCGACTGGCAGTTTTACGCAGTCAGCATTCCTGCAGTGCTTTTGCTGGGCATCAGCAAAAGCGGCTTTGGTGCGGGCTTCGGCTCGCTGGCGGTGCCCATGATGGCGCTGGTGGTCACCGTGCCTCAGGCAGCGGCTATTTTGATGCCCGTGCTGTTGGTGATGGACGTGCTGGGCATGGCCGCTTTCAAGCACCACTTTGACAAAAAGCTGCTTAAGTTTTTGATCCCATTTGCGCTCATGGGCACGGTAATTGGCAGCTTGCTGTTCAAGGTACTCGACTCGCATCTGGTGGCGGGCATCGTGGGGGTGTTTACGCTGTTATTTTTAGCCCAGCGGTTGGTATTTCCCCCCAGGGCTGACAGCCAGCCGCCCCCGCGCTGGGTGGGTGCCATCCTGACCACCACAGCAGGTTTCACCAGTTTTATTGCCCATGCCGGTGGCCCGCCCATCAACGCCTACATGATTCCGCTGAAGCTGCCCCCGCTGATCTTCACGGCGACCATGGCGTTTCTGTTTTTCTTTGTGAACCTGAGCAAGTGGATTCCCTATGCCTGGCTGGGCCTGCTGGACTGGCGCAACTTTGCCACCAGCCTGGTGCTGATTCCGCTGGCACCGCTGGGCGTGTTCATTGGCGTGCGGGTGGCCAAGCGCATCAACGCGGTGCTGTTTTACCGTTTTGTGTACGGCGGTATGTTCCTGACGGGGTGCAAATTGTGCTGGGATGGTTTTGGACAGTTGCTATTCAAATGGTAGCTAACTATTCAAGTTTGACGGGGACTCTGCAACGATTCATCGCTTATTTTGACTGAACGGGTCTGGCTGCTGGCCCGCTCCTGTGCCATCTGCTCTTCCAGTTGCTGGCGCCCCTGCTTCACTGTGGCAATCAGTTTGGCGCTGTCTTTGTAATGCGGATGCATTTTCTCGAACAGTTCCAGGTTGTGGTCCCGAAAACGCGTAGCGGTCTGCGCCACCTGCTCGGGGCTGCGGCCCAGTAGCGTCAATACGCTTTGGCTGCTGAGCAGACTGCTCTCAAACAACTCGCGCTGTACCAGGGTGATGCCCCGGTCGCGCAGTTCGTGCCAATGGGTCACATCGCGGGCGCGGGCCACCACTCGCAGGTTGGGGAAGTGTTCAACCGCCAGGTCGGCGATCTTGAGCGACTGGGCTTTGTCATCCACAGCAATTACCAGCACTTTGGCGGTGGCAGCGCCCGCCGTGCGCAGCAAGTCCAGCCGCGACGCTTCGCCATAAAAAACGCGGTAACCGAAATTGCGGGCCGCCTCAATCATCTCGGCATCGTGGTCCAGCACGGTGCAGGGAATGCCTTCGGCCAGCAGCACGCGGGCCACGATTTGCCCGTAGCGACCAAACCCGGCAATCACAATGGGAGCAACTTGGGCCTCGGATATCTCGTCCAGCACAGGGACGCCGCAATGGGCAAAACGCGGTAGCAGCAGCTTGTCGATGCCCACCAGAATCAGCGGGCTGAGCAACATGGAAATCGCCACCGCCCCGATCAACAGTGAGGCTGTCTCGGGCGGGAAGATGGCCGCGCCGGCGGCCGCCTGAAACACCACAAACGCAAATTCACCGCCTTGTGCCAGTAGCAAGGTGAACACGGGGCGGTCTTGAAACGGCAGGCCCATCAATCGGGCCACGGTGTAGATCACGGCGGCCTTGAGGCTGATGAACCCCAGCACCACCACCGCCATCAAGCCGGGAGAGCGCAGCAGCACGGCAAAGTCGATGCTCATGCCCACTGCGATAAAAAACAGGCCCAAGAGCAGGCCCTTGAAGGGCTCGATGTCAGTCTCCAGCTCACGCCGGTACTCACTCTCGGCCAGCAGCACGCCGGCCAAAAAGGCCCCCAGCGCCATCGACAAGCCCACCAGTTGCATCAACCCCGAGATGCCCACCACCAGCAACAAGGAGGCGGCGGTAAATATCTCTGGCGTGTCGGAGCGGGCAATCCAGCGGAACAACGGGCGCAACAGCAGGCGGCCACCCACCACAATGCCCGCAATGACCGCTACTATTTTGATAGCTTCAAATGACCTGTCGACGGGGACTTCAAGCCCGTTTACCTCTGAAGTTGCGGCTGCAAGCCCGCCCAGCAACGGCAGCAGCGCCAGGATGGGGATGGCCGCCACGTCTTGAAACAGCAGAATTGAGAACCCCGCCTGCCCGCCGGAGGTGGGCAGCAGGTTGCGCTCACCCATCACCTGCAAGGCGATGGCGGTGCTGGACAAGGCCAGGCCCAATGCGGCCACTAACGGCGTGCGCCAACCGCCAAACGCGGTGGGTGCCCAGTGACCGAGCGCATAAAAGCCCACAAACAGCACGGCGGCACAGGCCAGCACCTGAGCGCTACCCCAGCCAAAAATGGGGCGGCGCAGGCTCCACAGGCGTTTGGGCTCCAGCTCCAACCCGACCAAAAACAGCATCAGCACCACGCCAAATTCGGCAAAGTGCAAGATGTCCTGAACGTCGGTGACCAGCCCCAGCCCCCAGGGGCCAATCGCCATACCTGCGGCTAGATAGCCAATGATGGTGCCCAGGCCCAGCGCCTTGGACAGCGGCACCGCAATCACTGCGGCGCTTAAATAGATGAAGCTGTTGACCAGCCAAGTGGGGGTGTGTTCCATGGCGTGAAGATACCGCAATTCACCCTGTCGCTGGATTGACAGCGCTGTTGGCTTGTCCAGCCCAGCTTGCCGATTTATCCACTACATTGACCGCATGAAAACATTTAAAACCCTGTCAGAACTCCTCACTTTGATCGGCCAGGAGGTCGGCACCAGCGACTGGATCACCATCACTCAGGAGCAGGTCAACCAGTTTGCCCAGGCCACGGGCGACCATCTGTGGATTCACGTTGACGTGGATCGGGCCAAGGCCGGGCCGTTTGGCGCACCCATTGCGCACGGTTTTTTGACACTGTCGCTGCTGCCCCGATTTTTTGAGTCAACCTTTGCCATCACCGAAAGTGGCATGGGTGTGAATTACGGTTTGAACAAAGTGCGCTTTACCTCGCCTGTGCCCGTGGGCAGCCGCCTGCGGGCTCGCATGACGCTACTCAAAGCGGAGCCCATTGACAACCAGGGCATGCAGATGACTTGGGCAGTCGCGGTTGAGCGCGAAGGTATGGCCAAGCCGGTTTGCGTGGCTGAATCCATCAGCCGCCGCTACCCATAAGTAGCCGGCTGGATCAGGCCTTCTCGGTGAACCCGTTTTGCCGCCAGGCCTCAAACACAGTCACAGCTACGGCATTGGACAAATTCAGGCTGCGTTGGCCGCTTCGCATCGGTAACTTTAGGCACTGAGTCGGGGGAAATGAGGCCCGCACAGTGTCGCTGAGGCCTTTGGTTTCGGACCCAAACACCAGCCAGTCGCCGGGCAAAAACACCACGTCGTGAACTCGGCCTGTGCCCTTGGTGGTCAGGGCAAACAAGCGTTCTTGCGGTGGCTGATGCGTGGCTAAAAACGCCTGCCAGCTGGCGTGGCGCTGGACTTGGGCGTACTCGTGGTAGTCCAGCCCAGCGCGGCGCATTTGGGCATCTTCCATGGTGAACCCCAGCGGCTCGACCAGGTGCAAAGTGCAACCGGTGTTGGCAGCCAGCCGGATGACATTGCCGGTGTTGGGGGGAATTTGAGGTTCGACCAGGACAATATTGAACATAAGGGGCGATTGTCGTGGATGACAATTTCGAGGCAATTTTTCGACGGGCCGCCCCTAGAAAAATTAGCCCCCTCGGGGGGCAACGCACCACGCAAAGCGGGAAGTGTGGGAGCATGTTCAATCCGTTCGTGCAATGACCATGGCCGTGATGTGCACCACCCCGGCTGCACGCAACACCGAAGCGGCCGAAAACAGCGACGCGCCGCTGGTCATCACATCATCAATCAGCACGACGCGTTTGGCCTTCAGGCGGTCAGCCTGTAGCGGGGCGACGGCAAATGCGCCCTGTACGCTGGCCAAGCGCTGTGCCCGGTCCAGGGAACTTTGCGGCGGAGTGTCTTTGATGCGCAGCAACAGGGTGGCGTCGGCGCGATGAGAGCCGTCGGGGCGATCAACCCGCTGCGCCAGTGCGCGGGCCAGCAGCAGCGCTTGATTGAAGCCTCGCGTTTGCAAACGTTGCGCCGACAAGGGCATTGGCAAAATCAAATCAGCCACGTCCAGTGCCGGTTCGGCCCAGGGCGTGCTGCGAATCAGGGTGGCGAAAGGGGTCGCCCAGCCGGGGCTATTGTTGAACTTGAAGCGCGTTATCAACCCCGACCAGGGGTAAGCGTAGGGCACGGCGGCAATGCAGGCATCCAGCGGCGGCTTTGATGTGATGCAGCGCCCGCAATGTGCCACGCCCCCCGCCACCGGCAAAGCGCAGGTGGTGCAGCGAGCTTGGGGTTGGGCAAATTGCGCCACGCAGGCATCGCACACCGGCTGGGTGGGCCAGCTGTGGCACACCGCACACTGGCTGGGAATGGCGGCGGATGCCCTTTTGATCAGCGCTCTCAACATCGAATCAATATACTCGCCACGCGATGGTGTTGAGCTCCGCCTCAGCAAATTGGCTAGCCCTTGTGTTTTCATACAGATCATCCTCCACCTTCCCCACGCCCGCAGTCCGCTATCTCTTCCAAGTTCACCATGGCCACCGAGCGACCGCCCACCATCGACGCCAAAGCGGCCCAGCGCTGGCTGACATTGCCAACATCCGCCTCCCCCTGGTTGCATGAAGAGGTAGCGCGCCGCATGGAAGAGCGCCTGGGGTGGATCAATCTCAAACCCGCCGCTTGGGCGCACTGGGCACCCGTGAGGGGTAGCTTGCAGGCGCATGGTTTGATTAGTCAGCGCTACCCAACTTCACTGTCTTATGTGGTTGAAGTCCCCGTTAATCATCAACAGTTAGCTATCAATTCAATAGTAAAGCCGTGGTGGAATCCAACCCGTTGGATGGGCGCCGCAACCCGGTTTGAGGCGCCACCAGATGCGGGGGTGCAGATGGTGTGGGCCAACATGGCCCTGCACATGGCCGCCGACCCGCAAGCGCTGATTTCCGCTTGGCACCAGGCGCTGGCGGTAGACGGTTTTGTGATGTTTTCTTGTCTGGGGCCGGACACGCTGCGTGAAATGCGACAGATTTATGCGGAGCAAGACTGGCCCGCGCCATCGCACGAGTTCACCGACATGCACGATTGGGGTGACATGCTGGTGGCCGCTGGCTTTGCAGAGCCGGTGATGGACATGGAGCGCATCACGTTAAGCTTTTCAAGCCCCGAGCGGTTGTTGCAAGAGTTGCGCACGTTGGGCCGCAATTTGCACCCTGCGCGCTTTGCGGGCTTGCGGGGGCGGGGGTGGTTGGCTCAGCTATGTCAGCAAATCAGTGAGCGACTGAAGGCGCAAGCACCGCAAAAAGCTCAGAACGGGGACGACGACTCAAATCACTCTGGCAATGTCCCTCAGTTGAAGTTGACCTTTGAGGTTATTTACGGCCACGCACTCAAACCGCTTCCGCGCGTCAAAATGCAGGCAGAGTCTTCTATGTCTTTGATGGATATGCGCCTGGCGCTGCAGCGTGGCAAAGTGTCCAAGGGCTTTGGTTCGTCACCGTGATGCGATGGTGTTGTTGCCTACAGACGACTGATAGTCGTCGGCTACAATTCGGCGAATTGAGCTGGCGGGTATTTCCCCGGATTTCGCTGCACCTTTGATCTCTGGTGCGGCCTTTGTTCAGGCAAAACGCGTGACAAATTTGGTATATCGCTTCGCTACTGTGCAAGGCCAAAACATTCAGTGGTTTTTACGTCGTAACTGTTCGGTAACACCCGGCCAGTTGGTGATGATGTACTTGTCTCTGTGCGCAGTGTCTTTGGGTATCGGCACGGCATTTTGGTTTCAGGGTGCCACTTTGGTGCTGCCTTTTGCATGGATTGAATTGGTGGCGGTGGGGCTTGCATTCTTGCTGTATGCCCGTCATGCCAGCGATGGTGAGCGAATTTTTCTCACTGGTCCCCAGTTGGTCGTCGAATTTGAGAACGGTGGCAAGCTGGAGCGCGCAGAATTTCGTCGCGAATGGGTTCGGGTGGAGCCCCGTGGCGGCGATGGATCGCTGATTGAGTTGTCGGGTCAGGGGCGATCCATTGAAGTGGGCCGGTTTGTCAGGCCTGAGCTTAGGCCGGTCTTGGCCAAAGAAATAAGAATGGCGTTGCGCGGGGCTTGACGGCTTACTACGGTTGTTTTTGGTTTTTAGTTAATGAAGAAGTGAACACGATGAAGAGCATTTTCAACAATCTGGCTCGCATGCTGCTTTCAGCATGTGCATGGGGTGGCACAGTAGCGTTTTCAGTGGCCCATGCCGTGAATGACTTGCCTGGCGGTCCGGCGGTCAACCAACTGAACCTTCACCCCGCTGTGACCAAAATTGCCCATGAGCAAGCTTGGCTGCATTGGTTTATGCTGATCGTTTGTACAGTTATTTTCTTGGCAGTCTTTGGTGTGATGTTTTATTCTATTTGGAAGCATCGCAAGTCAGTCGGTTACAAGGCGGCTAACTTTCACGAGTCAGTTACCGTTGAGATCATCTGGACTATCGTGCCCTTCGTCATCGTGATCTTGATGGCTTTGCCTGCCACCAAAGTGATTGTTGCCATGAAAGATACCACCAACGCAGACCTGACCATCAAGGCCACGGGGATGCAGTGGAAGTGGGGCTACGATTACATCAAAGGAGAAGGTGAGGGCATTGCTTTCGTTTCACAACTGGACAGTGCGCACCGCGAAATGTCCAACAATGGCGGCCCCAAAAAGGGTGAGGTGGTTGACAACTACTTGTTGAAAGTGGACAACCCGCTGGTCGTGCCCGTTGACAAAAAAGTTCGCATCATCACCACCGCCAATGACGTGATTCACGCCTTCATGGTGCCTGCGTTTGGTATCAAGCAAGATGCTATTCCCGGCTTCGTGCGTGACACTTGGTTCCGGGCTGAAAAGACTGGCGACTTCTACGGTCAGTGCGCTGAGTTGTGCGGTAAAGAACATGCTTACATGCCGATTCACGTCAAAGTGCTATCGGCGGATGACTACAGCAAGTGGGTGGATGGCGAAAAGAAAAAACTGGCTGCCAAGGCGGATGACCCGACCAAAGTTTGGGTGCTGGATGACATGCTAAAGCGTGGTGAAAAAGTCTATGCCACCAACTGCGCTGCCTGTCATCAAGCTAACGGAAAAGGTGCTGGTCCAATCAAGGCGTTGGATGGAGCGGCTGTAGTGCTGGATGCGGATCACAAGAAACAAATTAGTGTGCTGCTGAACGGTCAAAACAACGGTGCCATGCCCGCCTGGAAGCAGTTGAGCGACACCGAAATTGCAGCCGTGATCACTTACACCAAGAACAACTGGTCCAACAAGACCGGCCAGTTGGTGCAGCCCTCAGAAATCGTGGCTGCCCGCAAGTAAGCTGACACCGGGAAACACGTAAATCAAATTTAGTCGAGTGGCCACTGCTGGCGGCCGCTGACAAGCATTCAGAGCATTGAGAAGGAAACCACGATGAGCGCCGTTTTAGACCATCACGATCACGCCCATGATGATCACCACGACCACGGAGCCCCTGCGGGCTGGCGTCGTTGGGTGTATGCCACCAACCACAAAGACATTGGCACGCTGTACTTGTTGTTCAGCTTCACGATGTTGATGGTGGGCGGGGTGCTGGCACTGCTGATTCGGGCCGAGCTGTTTCAACCAGGTCTGCAATTGGTGAATCCAGAGTTGTTCAACCAGCTGACCACCATGCACGGTCTGATCATGGTGTTCGGTGCCATCATGCCCGGCTTTGTAGGTTTTGCGAACTGGATGGTGCCCTTGCAAATTGGCGCAGCCGACATGGCATTCGCCCGGATGAATAACTTTAGCTTCTGGCTGATGATTCCTGCTGCTGCAACGCTGGTGGGTTCGTTCTTCATGCCTGGCGGCGCGCCCGCTGCAGGCTGGACGCTTTATGCACCACTGACCCTGCAAATGGGTCCGTCGATGGATGCTGGTATTTTCGCCATGCACATTTTGGGTGCCAGCTCGATCATGGGCTCCATTAATATCATCGTGACTATTCTCAACATGCGCGCCCCCGGCATGACGCTGATGAAGATGCCGATGTTCTGCTGGACATGGTTGATCACGGCCTACTTGTTGATTGCGGTAATGCCCGTGTTGGCTGGCGCCATCACCATGACGCTCACTGACCGCCACTTTGGCACGAGCTTCTTCAACCCCGGCGGCGGTGGTGACCCCGTCATGTACCAGCATATTTTCTGGTTCTTTGGTCACCCTGAGGTGTACATCATGATTCTGCCGGCTTTCGGCATCATTAGTCAGATCGTGCCAGCCTTTGCCCGCAAGCGGCTGTTTGGCTACGCCTCCATGGTGTACGCAACGTCCTCCATTGCCATTTTGTCGTTCATCGTGTGGGCGCACCACATGTTCACCACGGGCATGCCAGTCACGGGTCAGTTGTTCTTCATGTACGCCACGATGTTGATTGCTGTGCCTACTGCCGTGAAGATCTTTAACTGGATCGCCACCATGTGGCAGGGTTCCATGACGTTTGAGACTCCCATGCTGTTTGCGGTGGGCTTCATCTTCGTGTTCACCATGGGTGGCTTCACCGGTTTGATCCTGGCCGTTGCACCCATTGATATCCAGTTGCAGGACACCTATTACGTAGTGGCTCATTTCCACTACGTGTTGGTTGCGGGTTCTCTGTATGCCATGTTTGCTGGTTACTACTACTGGAGCCCCAAGTGGACGGGCGTGATGTATAACGAAACACGCGGCAAAATTCACTTCTGGTGGTCGTTGATTGCGTTCAACGTGACGTTCTTCCCCATGCACTTCCTGGGCTTGGCTGGTATGCCACGTCGCTACGCGGATTACCCCATGCAGTTTGCTGACTTCAATGCGCTGGCTTCCGTGGGGGCGTTTGCTTTTGGTTTGGCGCAGGTTTAAATTTTTCTGTTTATCGTGTTTCCGACCAAGATGGGCAAGGGCGAAAAAGCGGCTCAAAGGCCATGGGAAGGCGCCGAGGGTCTGGAATGGGAAGTCCCATCGCCAGCGCCGTTTCACACCTTTGAGACGCCACCCAAGTTGGACATCACCGCGACCAAAGTGGTGGGTTAATTCATGACACCTGAGCAAAAAAAATCAAACCTCAAGACAGGGCTGATCCTGGCTTCTGTAGCCTTGGTATTTTTTGTTGGATTCATGGTACGAATGATTTTGTTGAGCAAATAGGTCATGAGTCTGAGTCGTGACAACCTGAACATGGTGGGTAAGCTGGCTGTGGTAACGGCCGGAATGTTCGCTTTTGGGTATGCTTTGGTGCCTATTTACAAAAGCATTTGTGAAATGACGGGCATCAATATTTTGGCTCTGGGCGAGCAAGTCGTTGCCGGCAAAAAGGCTACGTTGCCCGCTAATACCCAGGTGGATATGAGTCGTACCATCACAGTTGAGTTTGATGCCAATTCGCGTGGGCCTTGGGACTTCAAACCCGCCAAGCGTTCGTTGCAAGTGCATCCTGGTGAGTTGGCGACGGTGATGTACGAGTTTCAAAATACTCAAAATCGACGCATGTCGGCGCAGGCTATTCCTAGCTATGCGCCGCAGCAGGCGTCAGCACACTTCAACAAAATTGAGTGTTTTTGTTTTAATCAATACACCTTGGAGCCGGGTGAAAAAAAATCCTGGCCTGTGGCTTTTGTGATTGACCCCAAGCTGTCTAAAGACGTGAAGACCATTACCTTGTCGTACACGTTTTTCGAGGTCGGCGGTAAAACACCACCCGCGCCTGTGGCGACGGTGAAGGCGCCCCCGCTGGCAGGTGTTGGCACATGAGTCCGCCCAAAGTATCTATTTTTGGCAGTATCAAGCTGGTCGCGTGGGCCATGTTGGGCATTCGCAGCAACAAGGGATACAGTGAAGATTTGGCCAAGGTCAACCCCTTGCACGTGGTCTTGGTGGGGTTGGTCAGCGCGGCAGGTTTGGTCGTTGGATTGGTCGCGCTGGTAAATTGGGTTGTTGCGAAGTGAAGACTTGCGTAGTTGCAAAGACGGTATTGACGGTAATGGAAATGAACTGAAATCTGGAAGGAATGAAATCGAAATGAGTGCAGCAATGAGTTCGACAGCCCACGGCGGAACACCGTATTACTTTATACCTAGCCCTTCGCGTCATCCTGCGCTGGCAGCGCTGGGTTTGTTTTTCGTCATTCTGGGCGCAGGCCAGTGGATCAATGGGGCCGATTGGGGCAAATACTCGTTGATGGCCGGTATGGTTTTGTGGCTGGGTGTGCTGTTCCAGTGGTTTAGCGAGTCCATTGCCGAGAGTGAAAGCGGCCAGTATGGTCACAAAATTGACCTCTCCTTCCGCTGGAGCATGAGCTGGTTCATCTTCTCTGAAGTCATGTTCTTTGGTGCGTTTTTCACTGCGTTGTGGTGGGCTCGTGGGCATTCGATGCCTGCGCTGGGTAGCCTGGAAAATGCCCTGCTGTGGCCTGACTTCAAAGCGGTTTGGCCGAGCTTGGCAGCGGGTGTGACGGGCTCTCCCGCCAACATTGTTGAACCGTTCACCACCATGACACCGTTCTGGTTACCCACTATCAACACGGCATTGTTGTTGACTTCGGGCGTGACCTTGACGATTGCTCACCATGCTCTACAACATGGCAACCGTGGCAAGACGATTGCGTTCATGTGGATGACCGTATTGCTGGGCATTGTGTTCTTGACCGTTCAAGGTTACGAGTATTACCACGCCTACCATGAGCTCAATCTCAAGCTCACATCAGGCGCTTACGGTTCGACCTTCTACATGCTGACCGGTTTCCACGGATTCCATGTGTTTGTAGGCATGTTGATGTTGCTTTTTATTACGCTGCGTTTGCAAAAGGGTCATTTCACGGCAGACCGCCACTTTGGATTCGAAGGTGCGGCTTGGTACTGGCACTTTGTGGACGTGGTCTGGTTGGGTCTGTATTTGCTGGTTTACTGGTTCTAGTCATCGGGCAGGGACCTGCTGCTGACCCTCAAAAAAAGGCACCGCATGCGGTGCCTTTTTGATTGGACTGTTGACGTTTGAAGTGCAGGAGTTTGGGTTGTCCGGGTTTGCGTGTTCTATGTCTGCAATGCTCATTGGCCCGCTTGGATCCCTGTTGGATGGATGTAACCCAGCTTCCAGGCAGCCAGGATGCACACAAACAGCAAAATTGAGAAACCTACGCGCATGGCCAGCGCACGAAACATATAGTTGGACTTGCGTTGGTTGTCCGTCTTGCCCCGCATCATGAAGAACAGCGCGCTCCCCAACGCTCCCAAGATAGCGACAAAGGCAAAAATGGCAATGTATTTCATAAGCAGAATTATCCCGTGAGTGCGAACAACAGGTTTTACCTGATCACGATAACCGCTGTGTTGGCAATACTTTCAACGCTGGCCTTGGGCCGTTGGCAATTGTCGCGTGCGGCTCAAAAAGAGGCCTTGCAAGCGGCAATGGACAGCCAAAGCCAGCGCGCACCGCTGGGTGCCCAGGCCTTAGCGGCTTTGACGGTGCCCGCGGATGCTGCGCCAGCGCTGCACCGGCTCGTCAAACTGCGAGGCGCTTGGGTGGGCGATAAAACCGTGTTTTTGGACAATCGCCAAATGAATGCCAAACCGGGTTTTTACGTGGTGACACCATTTTTGCCGGATGGCGCGGTGACAGCTGTGCTGGTGCAGCGGGGCTGGGTGGCGCGAAATTTTTTGGATCGAACCACACTACCATCCATCACAACGCTGGCCGGTACCGTCGAATTGACGGGGCGAATTGCCCCGCCACCCGGCAAGCTCTATGAGCTGGGCTCAACCGACACGGGGGCGATCCGGCAAAATCTGGATGTGGTGCAATTCAGTGCCGAGACGGGTTTGGCGCTGGTAGCCGTCTCCATTGTGCAAACGGACCCCGCCGGTGATGGCTTGTTGCGAGACTGGCCTCAGGTGGCCTCTACCGCCGCCAAAAATTACGGCTATGCATTTCAGTGGTTTGGCTTAAGCGCCCTGATTTCAATACTTTATGTCTGGTTTCAAATTGGCAAACGATTCAAAAACGCGCACCGCGCTTGACGCGTCCGCGAGTGATCATCCCTTGGGGTTGACTGTGCACTCCTTGCCCCGCGTGGCTGACAGCCTGCTTGAAAGTGCCGGCACCCAGCGCAAAACACGCGGCCGCTGGCGCATGGTCATGGTGATGCTGGTATGCGCCGCACCAGTGATTGCCTCGTATTTCACCTATTACGTGGTACGGCCTGAAGGACGACGCAACTTTGGTCAATTGATTAATCCGCAGCGCACTTTGCCTGACCAGGCCGTGATCGATCTGTCTGGCCAGACCAGCAAATTGCGGGCCCTTAAAGGCCAGTGGTTGCTGGTCAGTGTGGCGGGCGGCGCGTGTGACGAGGCCTGCGGTAAACATCTTTATTTACAGCGCCAGATACGGGAAAGTCTGGGCAAAGAAAAAGACCGTCTTGACCGCGTGTGGCTGATCAACGACGAGCAACCCGTTGCCGACAAGCTGCGCCCCGCGCTGGTGGGGGCCACGGTTTTGCGCGTTCCGGCTGACAAGTTGACTGCCTGGCTGGCTCCGGCTGGTGGCCAGCAGTTGTCTGATCACCTGTATTTGGTTGACCCCATGGGTAACTGGATGATGCGTTTCCCACCTCAACTCGATTTGGCCATGGCTGCCAACGCCAAGCGCGACATTGAGCGCGTGCTGCGCGCGTCCGCCTCATGGGATGAGGCTGGCCGCTAAGGCCTCGTTGGTGTTGCGCCTATGAACCCTCAACCACTTTACGACCTGTCGCCCTTGGTTCGCCTAATGTTGGCGGGCTTGGTGCTGGCCATGGGGCCATTGGTTTGGGTGTGGGTGCGCAACCGGGGGGCCACACCGGTTCGGCGGCTGCATTCGCTGACCTTGATCACTTTGTTTTTGACCTTTGATTTGGTGTTGTTTGGCGCGTTCACGCGTTTGACTGATTCAGGTCTGGGTTGCCCGGACTGGCCGGGTTGCTACGGCAACGCCAGCCCGTTGGGTGCGCATGCTGACATTACGCTGGCGCAAACCGCGATGCCCACGGGGCCGGTGACGCGGGGCAAAGCCTGGATCGAGATGATTCACCGCTATCTGGCCACCGGTGTGGGGATGTTGATTTTGGTGATTGCGGTCTCCAGTTGGCTGGCCCCGACTCGAAAATTGACAGCCAACAGCACCGGATTGAAACCAAGTCGACCAAGCTGGCAAAGTCTCACCAACTCAACAAACCCCATTGACCACTTCATCAGCCCCTGGTGGGCGACCACCACATTGGTGTGGGTGTGCATTCAGGGGGCGTTTGGCGCGCTCACGGTCACCATGAAGCTGTTTCCGGCCATCGTCACCTTGCATTTGATGGGTGCTCTGGTTTTGCTGGCCCTGCTATGCGTGCAAGTAGTGCACCACAGCCAGCAACGCAATGCCTTGCCGGCTGTGCCATTGACGCCGCGTTCGCAAGTCTTGCTGTGGGTGACCTTCTTCGCCTTGACGCTGCAAATTGCGTTGGGTGGCTGGGTCAGCACTAATTACGCAGTGCTGGCCTGCAGTGAATTCCCCATGTGCCAGGGCCGCTGGTGGCCTGATATGAATTTTGACCAAGGCTTTGAGCTGTGGCGCAAATTGGGTCACACGGCCCAGGGCGAGACCATCACCTTTGCCGCGCTCACGGCCATTCACATCGTTCACCGCCTAATGGCTGCTGTGGTGTTAGTGTTGTTGTGTGCGCTGGCCTGGCGGCTCAATGGTGTGGCGGGCATGCGCGGCCCGTCGCGCGCGCTGGCTGCCTTGTTGAGTCTGCAACTGGCCACGGGCCTAAGCAACGTGGTGCTGGACTGGCCCTTGCTGGCCGCCTTGCTGCACACGGGGGGGGCTGCGGCGCTGGTGGTTGTGATGACCTGGGCCATTTGCCTCAACCGGGTAGGTGCGCGCCAAACTACACAAACCCACACAAACGCACACAAACGCAATCTCAGCCTCAATCCCAAACGCACTCCACCCCCCGTAACCCCAATCTCTGAGGCGGCAACGTCGCCGCGATAGTCACCATAGACCCAAGTCTCCCAGCTTCTGCCATGAACGACTCCCAATCCCCTCGACCTTCGGGCGAACCTGCGCCACACCCGGGCTGGCAAACGCCAATTCGCCAGTTTTACGCGCTGACCAAGCCACGCGTTATCCAGCTCATCGTTTTTTGCGCACTGATCGGCATGGTGCTGAGCGTGCCAGGTGTGCCCTCGTTGTCGGACGTCAAGCTGGCGCTGATCGCCTGCACCGGTATCTGGCTGGTGGCCGCTGCGGCGGCTGCCTTCAACTGCATCATAGAAAAGGGCATTGATGCCAAGATGAAGCGCACCGCCTGGCGGCCCACGGCCAGCGGCGAGCTGCGCGACAGCCAGACGCTGCTGTTCTCTGCCGTGTTGTGCATCACCGGGTCTATCTTGCTTTACGTCTGGGTCAACCCGCTCACCATGTGGCTGACCTTTGCCACGTTTGTGGGCTACGCCGTGGTTTACACGGTGATCTTGAAGCCGCTGACCCCGCAAAACATTGTGATTGGTGGTGCCTCTGGTGCCATGCCACCTGTGTTGGGCTGGGCCGCCATGACCGGTGAAGTCGGCCCCGAGGCTTTGATATTGTTTTTGATCATCTTCCTGTGGACCCCACCGCATTTCTGGGCGCTGGCGCTGTACCGTGTGGAAGACTACCGTAAGTCTGGCCTGCCCATGCTGCCGGTCACCCACGGCAGCGAGTTCACACGACTGCAAATTTTGCTGTACACGCTGATTTTGTTTGCCGCCTGCCTGCTCCCTTATGTGTATGGCATGAGCTCATGGCTTTACTTAATTGCCGCGATCATTCTGAGCATCGGCTTTTGTCTTTATGGTTTTAGGCTGTGGCGCGACTACTCGGACGCGCTGGCCCGCAAAACTTTTCGTTTTTCCCTCATCCACCTCAGCGTGCTGTTTGCCGCGCTGCTGGTAGATCACTACGTTCTTTGAAGCGGACTCCTCATGAACAAACGAAGCGCTCTTAAAAATATAGCTAACTATTCAATACTGGCGGGGACTACAAGCTTTTTTGTTGCCTGTTCTGACACCAAACCGTCGTTTGCAGCCATTGACGTGACGGGTGCCGACTATGCCAAAGACTTTGCGTTGAACGACCACCACGGCCAGCTCAGAACATTGAAGGACTTTGCCGGCAAAGTCGTGGTGATTTTCTTTGGCTACACCCAGTGCCCGGATGTGTGCCCCACGTCCATGGCGGAGCTGGCGGAGGTCAAAAAGTTGCTGGGGGCTGACGGCACCAAACTGCAGGGCCTGTTTGTCACCGTGGACCCGGAGCGCGACAGGCCGGAAGTGCTCAAGGCCTACATGGAGAATTTTGATCCCACATTCCTGGCGCTGATTCCCACACCCGAGCAACTGGCGCTCATGGCCAAGGATTTCAAAATCTATTACAAAAAGGTGGAGGGCAAAACTCCTACCAGCTACACCATGGACCACTCGGCGGGCAGTTACGTGTTTGATACCCAAGGCAAATTGCGCTTGTTCACGCGCTACGGCACCGGGGCCAAGCCCTTGGCGCAAGATATCGCCATTTTGTTGAAACAGGGTTGAAGAGCAGCCATGTCTATTTTTGAAATTGAAGGCGGTGTCCCGCTGCGCGGTACGGTGCGGGCCTCGGGCAACAAGAACGCCATCCTCCCAATGATTGCGGCCTGCATGCTGACCGACCAGGAGATGGTGCTGGAGAACGTGCCCGACATCATTGACGTGCGCCACATGCTGGAAGTGGTCACCGCGCTGGGTGGCAAGGTAGAGCGCAGCGGTGAGCGCGTCAGCATCCATGCGGCCAGTCTGAATGGCAGTGAAATCAGCCGTGAGCTGTGCAACAAGGTGCGCACGTCCATCATGTGTGTGGCCCCCTTGCTGCATCGCATGGGCCGCGCCAAACTGTATCCGCCGGGGGGTGACGTGATTGGTCGCCGACGGCTGGACACTCACTTCTATGGCCTGCAAAAACTTGGTGCCCACGTGGAGGTGAATGGCTGCTACGACTTCACCATGACTACACCCCTGACCGGTGCCGAGATGTTCTTTGACGAACCCTCCGTCACTGGCACAGAACACATCATGATGGCAGCGGCCGTCAGCGCGGGGCACACGCTCATCCGCAACGCCGCTTGCGAGCCGCACGTGCAAGACCTGGCGCACATGCTCAACGCGATGGGCGCGCGCATCAGCGGCATTGGCACCAACCAGCTCAGCATTGAAGGTGTGCCTTCGCTGCACGGCACCACCCACACCGTCTGCCATGACCACGTGGAAGCCGCGTCTTACCTGGCGTTGGCGGCTGCCACGGGGGGCGAGATCAAAGTGGAGGGCACGGACCTGCACGCCTACTGGATGTGCCGGCGCGTGTTCGCCACCCTGGGCGTCAAGATCGAGCTGTACAAAGACCACATCCTGCTGCCGGGCAACCAGGAGCTGCGCGTCACGCGTGACCATGACGGCTCCATCCCCGTGATTGGTGATGGCCCTTGGCCCCAGTTTGCGACAGATCAGATGAGCTGCATGATCACGCTGGCCACGCAGGTGCAGGGCAATGTGCTGTTCTTCGAGAAGATGTTCGAGTCCCGCTTGTATTTTGTGGACCGACTCATCAGCATGGGGGCCAATGCCGTGGTGTGTGACCCGCACCGGGTGGTGATCAGCGGCCGCTCCAAGCTGACCGCCACCACGTTGACCTCACCCGACATCCGTGCCGGCATGGCTTTGCTGGGCGCAGCCCTGTGCGCAAGTGGGAAATCCACCGTGCAAAACGCCAACATGATTGAGCGTGGCTACGAGCGCATTGAAGAAAAGCTGCTCAGCCTGGGTGCGCGGATCACGCGGCGGGCGAATTAACTCGGTGGTTGGTAGTCGAATGCTTCAAATACCATAGCAAGCTATTGATATTCGACGGGGACTTGATGACTATTCTGCCTTGATATTGCGCTGCGCAATCACCCCGCCCAATACGGCTGTATCGCTCTTGATGCGCCGAACCAGCCCTTCTGTTGAGGTGCCTGCCACTTGCCAGCCCTGGGCAAACAGCTTCTGACGCATCTCCGGGCTACGGGCGATGTCGCTGAACAGGGCTGACAGCTTGGCCACGACTGGCGTGGGCATCGAGGCTGGTCCGGCGGCGGCGTTCCATATCTCCAACTGGAAATCTACCACTCCACCTTCGCTCAAACTGGGTAACTCCGGCACGAGCGGGCTGCGACCCGATGAGGTGACCCCGATGGCCTTGAGCTTGCTGGCCTTGATCTGCGCCATGGCCAGGCCGGGCGGCAGCAAGGCCAGCTGGATTTGCCCGCCCAGCAAGGCTGTGATCACCTGCGGGTTGCCCGCGTAAGGCACATGCACTGGGTCAATACGGGTGCGAGATTTCAGAAGTTCCATCCCGATATGGGCCACCGTGCCGTTGCCTGGCGTGCCGTAGTTCCACTGGTTGCCAGCAGCACGCGCTGCCGCCCAAAACGAAGCGGCGTCCGTACCGGGGGTCGAGGCAGGCACGGCCAGCACCAGTGGTGCTGTGGCAATCAGACTGATGGGGGTCAGGTCTTTGGCGGGGTCAAACGGGGTTTTGGGGTTGAGCAACTTGGCAATCGTCAAATTGCCGTTGATCATGATGCCGATGGTATGCCCGTCGGTGGACTTGGCCACCAGGTCGGCGGCGATGTTGCCGCCGGCCCCGGGGTGGTTTTCCACGATGACGGTCTGGCCCAGCGCCTTGGACAGCGGCTCGGCAAACGCCCGCGCCACCAAGTCCGGCGAGGACCCGCCAGGGAAACCAACTACCAGCCGGATGACCCTGGTCGGCCAAACAAGCGTTGCGGCGGGTTTTTGAGAAACTAATTGGGCTGAAGTCCCCGTGGATATTGAAAATATAGCTATTAAAAATATAGCGTGTTGACGGGTAACTTTCAACATGTCAGAGACTGATCAGGTGCTTGTCAAACACTGATCAGGCATATTCGACCAGCGTTTTCTTCATTTTCTTCATCGCTGCAACCTCAATCTGGCGAATGCGCTCGGCGCTTACGCCGTATTCAGCGGCCAGCTCGTGCAGCGTCATGCCACCCGTGCTGTCGTCGTTCACCTTGAGCCAGCGCTCTTCCACGATGCGGCGGCTGCGCTCGTCCAGGGCTTGCAGAGCGGTGGCAATGCCATCACTGGCCAGCACATCGCGTTGGTGCATCTCTATCATGGCCGTCGGCTCGTGGTGGGTGTCGGCCAGGTAGGCAATGGGGCCGTAGGCCTCTTCACCATCGTCGGACGGGCTCGGGTCCAGCAGCACATCGCCACCGGACATGCGCGTTTCCATCTCGATCACTTCTTCGCGTTTCACCTTCAGCGTGGCCGCCATCGAATCAATCTGGTCTTCGCTCAGCGTGTTGCGGTGTGTGCCACCGTCGGTGGCCGCATCCTCGGACTGGTAGCGCGACTTCATGGAGCGCAGGTTGAAAAATAGCTTGCGCTGGGCCTTGGTGGTTGCCACCTTGACCATGCGCCAGTTTTTAAGGATGTATTCGTGAATCTCGGCCTTGATCCAGTGCATGGCGTAACTCACCAAGCGCACGCCCTGATCGGGGTCGAAGCGTTTGACGGCCTTCATCAAGCCTACATTGCCTTCCTGGATCAGATCGCCGTGCGGTAAACCGTAACCCAAGTACTGGCGAGCAATGGACACCACCAGCCGCAAGTGAGACAGCACTAGCTTACCTGCCGCGTCAAGGTCGTTGTCTTGTTTGAATTTGCGCGAAAACTCCTGCTCCTGTTCGAGCGTGAGCATGGGCAGGCGGTTGGCGGCTGAAATGTAGGCATCCAAATTACCCAGCGCAGGCACCATGGCCCACGGATTGGCGACGGTGAGTGCAGCGCCAGAGACTGTAGTTTGATAGGTCATACCAGAACTCCTTGTTGTCAAGGCCAGAA
>JANOLC010000108.1:0-15972 GCA_031419575.1 Burkholderiales bacterium
CCCCAGACTCCGTCAAATCACTCCTTGCGGAACGCGTCGTGACAGCCCTTGCAAGCGCCACCCACTGCGCCGGCTGCGGTCTTGATGGCATCCATGTTGCCAGCGCGCGCGGCAGCAGACAGCTTGACCATTTCACCCTGCATCTTCTCGCTGGCTTCCTTGAACTTGGCGTTGTCGCTCCAGATTTCGGCCTTGGCCTTGGTGTCGCCCTTGTCGGTGCCTTCACCAAACGCAGCCCATGGCAACTTGGACATGGCTTCAGCAGTGGCTGCATTGTCGGCAGCGGCTTTGGCGTCAAAAGGAATGCGGCCGTTGGCCATGCCTGCGACGCGACCGAAGTGCGCAGCCATCACGGTTAACGCGGCTTTGCGGTACTTGATGGCATCCTCAGGCTTGGCAAACTGGGCCGACGCGGGGGCGGACAGCGTGAAAGCGGCGGCGGCGAGTACAAATGAGGCGAGTATTTTCATGGGGTTCCTTAGCGGTTGGGGTTGGGTTGATGGGAGTTGAGGGAACGAACAAATTGATCGCTGCGGGTGGAGTTGTAGATTCTCAAACAAGTTCTGTTTAATTTTGATGTTTAGGGTAAATACTGACGTACAGGTCTTGTGCCCTGCTGCGCACTCAGCACACGCATGCGCCGGTTGCGCATTTTCAGCGGAGTCACGGCACAATGCTGGGCACTCGTTCATCACCCTCACCTGTCTCAGAAAGGACTGCCATGTCATACAAAACCCGGGTCTGGGACCTGCCCACCCGCATTTTCCATTGGGCGCTGGTAGCTTGCGTTGTGGGGCTGGTGATTTCGGGCAACGTGGGCGGCAACGCCATGCCGTGGCATTTTCGGTTTGGCTACGGCGTGTTGAGCTTGCTCTTGTTTCGCATCGTGTGGGGCTTGGTGGGCGGACGCTGGTCGCGCTTCTCCTCCTTCATTTACGCACCCGCCACCATGCTCAATTACATGAAAGGGCGGGGCAAACCTGAGCACTCGGTGGGGCACAACCCCATGGGCGCGGGCTCGGTGTTCGCCTTACTGGCATTTTTGCTGGCCCAGGTGGGCAGCGGCATGATGAGCGACGATGAGATCGCCGCGTCTGGCCCCTTGGCCAAGTTTGTCTCTAACGCCACGGTCAGCACCGCCACTTGGTACCACAAAAACGTGGGCAAGCTGGTAATCATCGCCTTGGTCGTTCTGCACATTGCTGCCATCTTGTTTTACCTGTTGAAGAAAAAAGAAAACTTGGTCAAACCCATGATTCATGGCGACAAGCTGCTTGAAACAAGGCTTGAAAGCTCTAAAGACAACGCGCAATCGCGCACCGTGGCAGCCGTGGTGTTTGCGATTTGCGTTGGGCTGGTGGCCACGCTGGTCAACCTGGCAGGCTGACTTTGGCCGACTCGGCCGCAGATGCTTCAACGGACGCGACGGCATCCACGATGACCGCATCCGTGATTGAGGTCGTCACCCCGCGCTTCCCGCAAGATGCGGCGGCGCTGCAGGATATTTTTCGAGAATACGCGCTGGCCTTGGGCGTGGACTTATGTTTTCAAAACTTTGAAGCCGAACTGACCAGTTTGCCGGGCGACTATGCAGCGCCCCGCGGTGCCCTGTTGATGGTGACCGTGGGCGGCGCGCTGGCCGGATGCTGCGCCTTGCGGCCCCTGGACACGGTGGATTACGTGGGTGCCAGCGAGATGAAGCGCTTGTACGTTCGGCCTGCATTCAGGGGCTTGGGGCTTGGGCGGCAACTGGCGGAGGCGATTCTGGACAGCGCCCGCCAACGGGGTTACGACTGCGTGCTTCTGGACACCTTGAGCGACATGGAATCCGCCCGCACTTTGTATGAGGACCTGGGGTTTGAAGAAGTACCGCCCTACTATCACAACCCGATTGCAGGCGCGCATTATCTGAAAGTGCAGCTCTAAATGGCGTGTTAATTCAAATTGTTGATAAAACATGGCTCAAGTCCCCGTCAGATAATAATAGTTTGCTACAAATAGAATAGCAAATCATTACCTGCCAAACATCCGCTCCTGCGCGTTTTCCAGGTGTTGGCGCATCGCCGCCCCAGCCGCTTGAGCATCCCGGCGTTTGAGCGCCTGAACAATCGCCAAGTGCTCAGCCTGGACCAGGTTTTGACGCGAAATGCTTTTGACCAACGACATGTTGCGCATTAAGTTCATGCTGAACAAAACTTGCTGCTGCATGGAGGCAATGACCGACACAAAGAACTGGTTTTTGGACGCGCGGGCGATGGCCAGGTGAAAGTTAAAGTCTTCTTGCACCCCCAAGGTTTTCTCGGCAATCACTACATCCAGCAGATTACAGCACCGGTCAACTTCAGCCAGGTCAGCCGCGTCGGCCATGGTGGCGGCGAGTGCTGCGGCCCCTGATTCGGTCACGATGCGGAATTCAAAACAGCGCTGAATATCGGAGATGGTTTCCAGTGGCGTGAAGCGGGGCAAGTCTGGGTCGGGCCGCTTCGTGACAAACGCCCCGGAGCCCTGGCGGGAGGCAATGATGCCGTCGGCCCGCAGCCGTGAAAGCGCCTCGCGAATGGTGGGGCGGGAGGCTGAAAACCGCTGGGTGAGCGACAGCTCAGTGGGCAATTTATCGCCCTCAACCAGCTCGCCATCCATGATGGTGCCCAATATTTCCCGGTACACCCGGTCCACCAGGCCAACACCTTGGGGCTTGCTCATCAAAAGTCTCGCTCGCCCGACAGCAAAGCCAGTGCCGTGCGTTGAATCTCGGCCATTCGGTCGGAGGGTGATGCGCTCAGCAGCGGTAAGTGTGCACCCATGTCAGCCACGCCCGACAGCGTGACGGCGTCATGCAAGACACGAATGAGAGAGATGGAGTCGCGCAAGGTTTCCAAAGGCATGAAGCGATCATAAATGGCTTGGGCACCCTCGGCGTCTTGCCCTTTCAGTGCCTTCAACAAGGCCATACAAGCCTTGGGTGCAATACAACCCGAGCCCGTGGTGAAGGATGCCAGCCCGAATTGCCCCAGGTGCACCAGCGTGGGCCGCTCGCCCATACCGCTAACGATTTTGGTCGCAGATATTCGTGCAATCAGGGCTTGCAAATAGGGGTCAATCGCTGGGTTGTCCCGCACTACGGCGTACTTCACGGCAATGATGCGGCCCTCGTCAACCAGCCGCCCCAGCAATTCGATGTCGATGTATTGCTCGCTTTTGATGTACAGCGTGACCGGAATGCCCGCCGCATCCACAAAGCGGGAAATACCGTTGAAGACACCCTCTGGCGTGGTGAACCCCTGCATGGGCAGCACCATGGCCGTGCGGTAGCCCGTACCCCGCAGGAGCCTGGCTTGATCCATCATCTTGCCAAAATCCGGGCCAATGGCCGGAATCACCCGCGTGGTGCTGGCTGCCGCGTTGGCCAGCATCTCCAGCAGTTGGCCATATTCACCAATCGACGTGTGATACAGGTTGGCGTTACCGCCATACAGCAAGGTTTTAAAGCCACCCGATTCAATGTGACGAATGAGCTGGCCGTTTTGCACGGCATCCAGCGACAAGTCCGTGCGGCGTGCCAACGGGGGCACGGCCAATACTGAAGCCGAAAATTCGTCAATCTGAAGGGGGGCTGTGTTCATGGAGTGTTTCGTTAAGTGGTTTTTAGACGCTGAGGCGCTGTTCATTCCAATTAAATTGTAAGACACATATAAAGTTGTCAGGCAAATAATTTCATGAAATTTTGCTATATTCCATCCAAATCTCGGCGTTCACTCAAAAAATTACAACACAACAGGGTTTTCTTGCTTGACATTGAAAAATTTGTCTGACAAAGTCAGTCCGCGACTCAAATTGCTTGTTATCTTGTTTCCCGCCTTCTTTGACCCTTATTTCGGAGATCCTCCATGAAAGAAAAAGCAGAAAAATTCACCTCAACGCAAAGCCTGCCCGACACAGGCCGGCGAACTGTTCTCAAAGGATTTGTTGGGGCCGCCGCTTTGGCGGGTGTGGGGCAGTCTGCCTTTGCCCAGCAAGCCAAAGAAGCACCCGCCCTGGCCAAGCTGGCAACAGACGGCAAGCTGCCCGCGCTGGCGCAGCGCCTGCCTGGCGCGCCTATGGTGGTGCAAGCCGAAAAGGTCGGTGTTTATGGCGGCTCACTGCGCCGTGGCTTGCGCGGCAGTGCCGACCACAATGGCATTTTGCGCATGGTGGGCAATCAGGGGCTGGTGCGTTGGAACCTGGCGTTCACCGAAGTGCTACCTAACGTGGCCGAAAAGTGGGAAGTTAATGCCGCCTCTACCGAATTTGTCTTCCATCTGCGCAAGGGCATGAAATGGTCGGATGGCAAGCCTTTCACTGCGGACGACGTGGTGTTCTCTATAGAAGACTGCGCCAAAAACAGTGACCTGTACAAGTCAGTTCCCTCTACTTTGGTGATTGGTGGCAAACCGGTGCAGGTTGTGAAGGTGGATGAGACGACGGTCAAATTTACCTTTGGCAGCTCCTACGCCATGTTTTTGGAGCATTTAGCCACCCCGCTAGGCCAATACCCCACGCTGTTTGCCAAACACTATTGCAGCCAGTTTCACCCCAAATACAACGCGAATGCGGCCACCCAAGCCAAAGCGGCCAACCAGTCGGACTGGGCGGGGTTGTTTCGCAACAAATGCGGGGACATCGAGATCCCGGCGCGCTGGGGCAACGTGGAAAAACCCACGCTGGACCCATGGGTTGTCACCGAAGCGTATTCGGGCGGTGTGACCCGCGTGGTCATGGAGCGCAACCCGTATTTCTGGCAAGTGGACCAAAGCGGCCAACAACTGCCCTACATTGACCGGCTGAATTTCAGTATTGCGCAAGATGTAGAGTCTTTGATGCTGGATGCCTTGTCAGGCAAGCTCGACATTCAAGAGCGCCACATAGACTCGCTTCAAAACAAGCCGACGTTGTCGCAAAACCAGCAAAAAGGCGGCTACCGTCTGATTGAGCTCGTCGCCACCAGTGCCCAGCAAGTTCAGATTTATCTGAACCTGACGCATAAAGACGCCAAGATGCGCGAAATGTTTGCCAACAAACAGTTCCGTCAGGCGCTGTCTTTGGGCATCAACCGCAAGGAAATCATTGACCTGGTTTACCTGGGCCAATCGGAGCCTTATCAAACCGGCCCACGCCCCGGCCACCCTTGGTATAACGAAAAGCTGGCGCGCCAGTTCACCACGCATGATGTCAAGCAAGCGAATGACATTTTGGACAAGATTGGTTACGCCAAACGCGATGCGCAAAAGTTCCGTCTGCGCCCCGATGGGCAACGCGTGTTCTTCTCCATCGACGTGATCCCCACGTTGTACCCCGATGCGGTGGACACGCTGGAGCTGGTCAAACGCCATTGGGCCGACATTGGTGTGGACATCAAAGTCAACACCATTGAGCGGGCGCTGTATTACACCCGTGGCGACAGCAATGACCATGACGCGGCCACTTGGCCTGGCCCTGGCGGACTCGACCCCATGCTGGACGCGCGAGACTATTTTGCGCAACATATTCAGGGCTCTCGCTACGCCATTCCCTGGACGCAATGGTTTGCATCTGGTGGCAAAGATGGCCAGGAACCGCCAGAGAGCCAAAAGCAACGCAAGAAGTTCTTTGAAGAAGCGCTTGCCACAGCGGATATGAAAAAACGTACTGAGGCCATGAAGAAGGTGTTTGACTTGGCCGCCGAGTCGTTCGAGACGATTGGCGTCTGCCTGGCCGTCAACACCTTCGGCATTGTCAAGACCAATCTGCAAAACGTGCCCAAGAGCTACCCCAGTGCCTGGTCGTGGCCCAACCCCGGCCCTGCCCTTCCCCAGCAGTTCTTCTTCACTCGAACCTGACACCAGTCAGCTTTTACCGAAGCCTGCAAACCGCACTCCTTCGCTGACGCTTTACGGCGTTGGCGAGGCGATGTGTTCAAGCGCGCCCTTTAAGAAGTTTTTTCCGCCTAGCGATCACCCGAGAGATCTCCCGCATGTTTGTATTTATTGTCAAACGGCTGATGTGGATGCTGCCGTTTTTAATTGCCATCAGCTTTCTGTCGTTCGTACTGATTCAATTGCCGCCCGGCGACTATGTCACCACCTATATCGCCACGTTAGCGGCCTCCAACGAAATCGTTGACCAGAATACGGCCGCTGATTTGCGCAGTCGCTTCGGGCTGGATCAGCCCATGATTGTTCAATACTGGAAATGGATTTCAAACATCGTTTTTCATGGCGATTTCGGTCTGAGTTTTGAGTGGCAGCAGCCGGTGGGTGACCTCATCTGGGAGCGAATGGCGCTGACTTTGGTGCTGACGTTCTCAACCTTGTTGTTGACGTGGGGCATCGCCCTCCCGATCGGCGTGTTTTCTGCGGTCAAGAAGTATTCCATTGCGGACTACGTGGTGACGTCCCTGTCGTTCTTGGGGCTGGCAATCCCAAGCTTTTTGCTGGCCTTAGTCTTGATGTATGTCGCGGCGGTGGAGTTCGGGCAAAACGTGGGCGGCTTGTTTTCCGAAGAGTATTTGACCGCCCCGTGGAGCATGGGCAAGGTCATAGACTTGATGGCGCACCTGTGGATACCGGTCATCATCCTGGCGGTATCCGGCACGGCCAGCCTGATTCGTGTGATGCGCGCCAATATGCTTGACGAGTTGAACAAGCCCTATGTCACCACGGCGCGGGCTAAGGGATTGTCGGAGTTCACCCTGCTGGTGAAGTACCCCTTGCGCCTGGCCTTGAACCCGTTCATATCCACCATCGCTTGGCTGCTGCCCAATCTGGTGTCGGGCTCCATCATTGTGGCGATTGTGTTGAGTCTACCGACCGCTGGGCCACTGCTGTTGCAATCGCTGATGAGTCAAGACATGTACCTGGCGGGAGCTTTCATTTTGTTGATTTGCATGCTGACCGTTTTGGGCTCACTCATCAGCGACATCCTTCTGGCGTTGGTTGATCCACGCATTCGACTTGAGTAACCCCAGTACCATGACTACTTCTGCGTCTCCCTCACTGTCGGTGGTTAGTCCCGCTGACATTCCCTCAAGCCGTCTGGCGGTTGCCTCGCAGTGGCAACTCGTCTGGTGGGCGTTCAAACGGCACCGCCTGGCGATGGTGGGCCTGTTCGTCACCGTGGCGCTTTACATCGTGGCAGTGTTGCCGGGCTTCTTTGCCGTTAACGATCCTTCCCAGCAAAACCGGCGTGCCGTGTTTCATCCGCCACAAGGGCTTCACTTCATTGACACAAGCGAGGCCGGTGGGTTTTCGCTGCGGCCTTATATCCATCCGTATGTTTTGAAGCGCGATCCGAAAACGCTGGCCTCAGTCTACGAAGAAGACAAAGGACGCAAGGTCTACCTGCAAATGTTTGGCGAGGGTTATGAGTACTCAGTGTTAGGCCTGTTCACGGCCCGCACACATTTGTTTGCGTCGCAAGATGCTGGGCAGCCCCTGTTCTTCTTTGGTGCAGACCGGTTGGGTCGTTGCGTGTTCAGCCGCATCATGGTGGGCACCCAAATCTCGCTATCGGTAGGCTTGCTGGGCGTGTTGCTGTCGCTTTCGATTGGCGTGGTGCTGGGTGGTATTTCCGGCTACTACGGCGGACGTATCGACTTTGCGATTCAGCGGGTGATTGAACTGGTGCTGTCACTACCCACTATTCCGATTTGGCTGGCGCTGGCGGCAGCATTGCCACAGGACTGGCCGGCGACGTTGAACTACTTGATGATCACCGTCATTTTGTCGCTGACCGGGTGGGCGCAACTAGCTCGGGTGGTGCGTGGGCGGTTCCTGAGCTTGCGCACCGAAGAGTTTGTCACCGCCGCACGGTTGGATGGTGCGTCAGAAGGGCGAATCATTTTCCGGCACATGTTGCCAAGCTTTTCCAGCCACATCATCGCGTCCATTAGCCTAGCGATTCCGGCCATGATTTTGGCGGAAACTTCGCTCAGCTTTTTAGGTCTGGGTTTGCAGCCGCCCACCATCTCGTGGGGTGTGCTGTTGCGAGAGGCGCAAAACATCCGCTCTATTGCCACCGCGCCCTGGCTGTTCGCACCCGGCGCTGCTGTGGTGCTGGCGGTCATTGCTTTGAACTTTTTAGGTGACGGCCTGCGTGATGCATCCGACCCGTACAACAAATGAACATGAATCCAGGCACTTCACAAGCGGGCGTGGCCCCCAAGACATCTCTGCTGCTACAGGTTAGAGACCTCAGCACCCACTTCCCAATTCGTACCGGAACCATCAAAGCGGTGGACGGTGTGTCGTTCGACGTTGAGCGGGGCCGCACACTCTGCGTAGTGGGTGAAAGCGGTAGCGGCAAGAGCGTCACCGCCCGCTCAATCTTGCAGATCGTGGATGAGCCCGGTCGCATCGTGGCGGGCTCCATGCTGCTGTACCGACCTGACGGGTCAAGCGTCGATCTGGCCAAACTGCCATCGCGCGGCAAGGAAATCCGGGCGGTGCGCGGTGCAGAGATTGCCATGATTTTTCAGGAACCCATGTCATCGCTGTCGCCGGTTCACACGGTGGGCAATCAGATCATTGAAGTGCTGTTACTGCATCTCAAGATGTCCAAAGCGGAGGCCCGTGCGCGTTGTATTGAACTGTTGAGGCAAGTTGAAATCCCCAACCCGGACAAGGCCGTCGACCGCTACACCTTTGAGTTCTCAGGCGGCATGCGCCAGCGCGTGATGATTGCCATGGCCCTGGCCTGCAATCCATCGCTGCTCATCGCAGACGAACCCACCACGGCGCTGGATGTCACCACGCAAGCAGAAATTCTGGACCTGATTCGCCGCCTGCAACAAAGCCACGGCATGGCAGTGATGTTCATCACCCATGACATGGGCGTGGTGGCTGAAATTGCCGATCAGGTGATTGTGATGAATCACGGCAAGGTGGTTGAGACCGGCCCGGTCGATCAAATTTTCCATGCCCCGCAAAACGACTACACCCGCATGCTGATTGGGTCAGTGCGCAAGCTGGGTAAAAAGGCAGAGATTCGCGTTCGCCGGGAAGCACCTGTGGCGGCACAACTGCCCATTTTGGAGGTGCGTGACCTGGCCATGCATTTTGGTGGCCCCAAGTCCACCACCAAGGCTGTCGATGGCGTATCACTCAGCCTGATGCCCGGTGAGTCGCTGGGGATTGTGGGTGAATCTGGCTCCGGCAAGACAACCATGGGGCGCTGCCTATTGCGTGTTTATGAGCCGACAGCCGGCTCCATCAACTACCGCCAGCCCGATGGCACGGTGGTTGATCTGGTGACCGCCAACAAGCAGGACTTGAAGCAGTGCCGACGCGAAATGCGCATGATTTTTCAAGACCCAGTCGGTTCATTGAATCCCCGTATGACGGTCGCCCAGATCGTGGGGGAACCCTTGCTGGTGAACGGCTTGGCCAAGGGCAAGGAGCTGGATGAGCGGGTGGCAGACTTGCTGCAAAGCGTAGGCTTGGAGCCGGCATGGCGAGAGCGATATCCTCACGCGTTTTCTGGTGGTCAACGCCAGCGTATCGGTATCGCCCGGGCTATTGCGCTTAATCCGCGAGTGATCATTGCGGACGAAGCCACCGCCGCTTTGGATGTGTCGCTGCGCTCACAAATGCTGGACTTGCTGCTGAACCTGCAAGACAAGCTGGGGCTCTCGTTCATTTTCATCAGCCATGACATTGCCGTCATTCGCTACTTTTGTGACCGTGTCGCCGTGATGTACAGAGGGCAAGTCGTTGAAACCGGAGAGACCGACCAAGTGTGTGATTCCCCCAGTCATCGGTACACGCAAGCCCTTTTATCAGCGATTCCGCAGCCCGACCCTCGGCTGCGGGGCATGCAAAAACGATTCCGTTACACCGGTACCGATGCCACCTGAAATCTGGCCCCCGTGCTATTCCCTTTTTGTAGGAGTTTCAAATGAAGATTGATCGCTTGCGCGTATTCATGTCGCGCGACAAAGACCGACCCCGCGTTGTTGTGGCCATGGACACGGATGACGGCATCACCGGTTGGGGCGAGTGCTACAACCACGGGCCGGACAAAGCGCTGTTTCCTTTGCTGGAATACCTGGTGACCTTCCTGAGAGGGCAAGATCCCCGGCGCATTGAGTTCTTGATTCATTACTTGATGCAGCAAACGCGCTTCCCGCCTGGGGCACTGGGGTTGGCTGCGATTTCGGCGATTGACCATTGCTTGTGGGACATATCTGCCAAGGCGTTGGGTGTCCCGGTCTACATGTTGCTGGGTGGCCAGGTTCGGGATAAAGTTCAGGTTTACGCGGGTATGTACACTGCACCGGACGCCGCTCGCGCCCGCGATGAGATGGACGCACTGAACGAACAATGGGGCATTAAGGCGTTCAAACTCAGTCCGTTTCGCGTTGACATGCACCGTCACCGCTGGGGCGAAGTGGTCAAAACATCAGCGGACTACTTCCGCTCGTTGCGCGAGACTGTCAAATCAGAGTACGACATTGCCTTTGATGCCCACGCCAAGATTTTTGAGCCCACCCAAGCGATGCAACTGGGCAATGCGCTGGCACCTTACGACCCACTGTTTTTTGAGGAACCCATCCGGCCAGAGAATTTTGAAGCCTGGGGTGAACTGAAGCGGGGCCTGCAATGCACGCTGGCCACAGGTGAGTCGCTGTACAGTCGGTTTGAATTTTTGCGCCTTCTGCAAGTGCGAGGCTGTGACATTATTCAACCCGACATTTGTGTGGTGGGCGGCCTGCTGGAGATGTGCAAAATTGCCGCCATTGCCGAGGCACATTTTGTGACCATCGCGCCGCACAACCCGATGGGGCCGCTGGCCACCGCGATCAACGTCCATTTCAGCGCGGCGCAAACCAACTTCCGTATTCTTGAATACCGCCTGCCGCAGGGACCGGGTTATGTTTACGGCACCGACGCCAGCGTGTCTGCAGAAAACCGCGACAGCGGCGCCTTTTATGTGAAAGACCCGTACCTGCCCAAGGATGGCTACTTGGAGCTTAGGCCCGACCGCCCAGGCTGGGGTGTAGAGATGGATGAGGCGCTGTTAGGCACCGAGGAATACATTCATTGGGAGCGCAAAGTACCGGTAAAGCCGGATGGCTCGACCGCTTACGCCTGAAGCCTGAAAGTATCTAAAACCGGGGCCGCTGCGGGTTGAAGTCCGGACGGTGTTTGCGCATCTCTTGGGCGTCGTCACGTTTGCGGATGCCGCAAACCAGGTAGTTCTGATGCAGTTTAGCCAGCGCTTGACGATCCAGTTTGACGCCGAGGCCCGGTCCTGGCGGTGGTGCCAGTATGCCGTCTTTGATGTTTAATTTGCCACCTTCAATGACTTCGTCTTCCTGCCATGGGTAATGCGTGTCGCAGGCATAGCTAAGGTTGGGCAGAGTCACCCCCACATGGGTCATGGCCGCCAAACTGATGCCCATGTGCGAATTGGAATGCATGGAAATGCCCAAGCCAAAGGTGCGACAAATGGCCGCCAGGTGCTGGGTCGCACGCAGGCCACCCCAATAGTGATGGTCTGACAAAATTACCTGCACGGCATCGAGTTGAACCGTTTTTGGGATATGGCCAAAGGCGATGGTCACCATGTTGGTCGCCAAAGGCATGGGTGAGAACTTGGCGACCTCACCCATTTCTTCAAGGGTGCCCACCGGGTCTTCCAGATATTCCAGCAAGCCTTCCGCGGCCAGCAACGGCATGATGCGCCGGGTGGTCTCAACCGACCAGCCGCCGTTGGGGTCAATGCGCAACGGGTAACCCGGGAAAGCCTCACGCAGGGCCTGCAAGCCCGCAATTTCTTCCTCGGGGGCAAACACGCCGGCTTTAAGTTTGATCGAGCCAAAACCATAGGTGTCAATCATGCGGCTTGCTTGCTGCACCAATTGCGCCGGGGTCAGTGCCTCGCCCCAGGTGTCGGTGGGGTAGCCGGGGTCTTCTTTGTGCTGGGCAAACTTGTAGAACAGGTAGGCACTGTAAGCCACGTGGGGCCGTACTGCACCACCGAGCAACTGGTACAACGGGCGATCCAGAATCTGACCCTGCAAGTCCAGAAAAGCGACTTCAAACGCCGCCACTGCGCTCGCACGAGCCTTGTCACCCGCGGGTGGGAATGTGGCACCGGTATCGGGGTTGCTACCCACTTGGGCATAAACTTCACGCGTCAGGGCGTTCAGATCAAACGGGTCTAAGCCAACGAGCTGAGGCGCAATTTTTGCCAGATCGTGCAGCGTGTCCAGATCCCCGTAGCTTTCACCCAAACCCACATGTCCGTCTGCGGTCTCCACCTCGATGATGCTGCGCAGCGCCCAGGGCTCATGCACACCAGCGACATTGAGCAACGGAGGGTCACGAAACGCAATAGGCGTGACGCGCACAGCCGAGACACGTGTTTTTGAGTGAGTCACAGATAGCTTTCTTTGGTTAGTCGAGCAGCGTAAAACTGATATCACCTGTCAGGTATTCGCTTGGCTGGAGCCAATGACTACCTGTGTGGGCAACGCCCTGCGCTGCCAGATTAAAACCATTGGCGACATGGCTGACGGGTTCCAGGCACAAGTAGGCGGCGCTATCTGGGCGATGAACGACCAAGTGATTGAAGACAGTGTCCGCTTGCATCTGAATGCGCGCGCCATCGGGTAAGCCCAGAGCCAGTGTTCCCGCCCAACCACCGACATAGTCGGTCATGCCACCGGCAGGCAAACAACGTGGTTGCTCGTAACGTTCATGGTCCGTAAGCGGTCGCGATGAATAGGCCAGAAACTCCGGCGTTGCAGGCCATAGCGTTCTGGCCGCGTAGGTCAGCAAGGCATCAGTTTGGTGCCGAAAATAAGGGTGAAGCCCCATACCTGCTGGCATCACACGGCTATCCGTATTGCACAGAACCAGACGTATATTCAGCTTTGATCTTGTCAGCTCGAATGACTGCGTCGCGCGGTACCGCCATGGCCAAGCCGGACTCGCCGCACTTTGCAATTCAATCGTGGCGGTAGATTCTGATGAGGCAGTGGTTATCCAGGATTGCGCGTGTGCGTTGCCGTGCAAGGTGTGAGGCACTGCACCGGGGTGTGCGAGCAGTGAGACGACCTCGCCGTCAACTCGAACCTTTGCATCTGCAATGCGGTTTGAGTAAGGCATCAAGGGATAGATACCGCCCTTGGCCCAATGAATGGGATCAAAGACATCTTCAGGGTAAGGATGAAGAACATCCACAACACCCAAGGCCGAGCTCATCAACCTCAGTGACGAAACCCGACCACCCGCATGAGGTAAAAGCCGAACACTGGCACCATCGGACTTGAGCACCAGGACAGAACTCATACTGGCAGACCCGAGCTAACGTTACGCTTTGGCCTGAGCCAGCAAGGTTGCGGCATCACTTACTTCAAACTTGCCGGGAGCTTCAATGTTCAGTGCGCTAACTTTCCCGTCTTTCACCAACATTGAGTAGCGATTGCTGCGCAGGCCCATGCCTCTGGAGGTCAAGTCCAGTGTCAAGCCCGTTGCTTGAGTGAAGGCAGCACTTCCATCAGCCAACATTCGTACCTTGCCATCAGACTTTTGGTCACGCGCCCAGGCACCCATCACAAACGCATCGTTCACGCTGACACACCATATTTCGTCGACTCCAGCAGCTTTTAATTCTGCAAAACTATCAACATAACCAGGAACATGCTTGGCTGAGCACGTCGGGGTGAACGCACCGGGCAAAGCAAACAATGCAATGGTCTTCCCGGCAGTCGCTTTCGTCACATCAATCGGGTTGGGGCCGATGCTACATCCATTGCCTTCGACTTCTGAGAACTCCATCAGCGTGGCTGCGGGAAGGGTATCACCTACTTTGATCATCATGTACTCCTGATTCTGAAAACATTTGAGGGGGAACTGTCAAAACGTACGCTTCACCAGATCTTTGTTACCGCGTGGGAGTGGCATCAATTTGCATTCATGCGCACTAACGAAAACGGCCCACATTGTGAGCCGTTTTCAATATCCCTTACAGGGCAACGCTTAAAAAATTAAACGGCTGCTGCTTTCTCAACCAAGCGGGTCGCTACCCAGTTCTTGGTTTTGGAAATGGGACGGCTCTCGGTGATTTCGATCACATCACCCAGTTTGTACTCACCCTTTTCGTCATGGGCGTGGTACTTGCTGGATTTACCAACAATTTTTCCGTAAAGCTCGTGCTTGACGCGACGCTCGATGAGCACCGTGACCGTCTTGGCACGCTTGTCGCTGACCACCTTGCCGACCAAGGTGCGCTTGAGGGATTTTTTAGCTTCCGTCATAAAGGCTCCTTATTTGGCCGCAACGCCAGGCGTTGCTTGTGAAGTGGAAGTTACGGCGGATTGCTTCTCGACAAGAATGGTCTTGGCGCGAGCAATGTCACGACGCGCAGTGCGCAGCGTGGCCGTGTTGCTGAGTTGTTGGGTTGCCTTTTGCATACGCAAGCCAAAGTGGGCTTTTTGCAGCTCTTTGACTTCCGTTTTCAGACCAGCAACGTCTTTGATACGCAGTTCAGTAGTTTTCGTCATCTCAATCTCCTGATCACTGGCCAATCATCCGCGACACAAAGGTGGTGCGCAGCGGAAGTTTGGCAGCTGCCAAACGGAACGCTTCACGGGCCAACTCTTCGGGAACGCCGACGATTTCAAACACGATCTTGCCGGGCTGAATTTCAGCCACGTAATACTCAGGGTTACCCTTGCCGTTACCCATCCGCACTTCAGCAGGTTTTTGGGAAATTGGCTTGTCTGGGAACACACGAATCCAGATACGACCACCCCGTTTAACGTGGCGGGAAATCGCACGGCGTGCGGCTTCAATCTGGCGGGCCGTCAAACGGCCACGATCCGTGCATTTCAAACCGAAATCACCAAATGCAACCGAGCTACCCCGGGTTGCTATGCCGGTGTTACGGCCCTTTTGCTCTTTGCGGTACTTGCGACGCGCGGGTTGCAACATAGTTATTCTCCTTTTCCGTCAGCTGTTGCAGCTGGCGCGCCTACCTTGCGGACGCGCTTAACGGCGGTTTTATTGGCATCAGCACCAGCGGTAGCTTCAGCGGGTTTGTCGCTGCCATCGGCCGGTGCGGTGTTACCACCGACTGGGCGACGAACGGCGGCTCGTGCGGGTGGACGGTCACCACCAGGGCGCGAGCCTGGGCGGTCACCACGGTCATCACGACGCGGGCCACGTGGACGGCGGTCATCTTCTGCACGTGGCTCAACAGCAGCAGGCAAGTCGTTACGACCCAGCGTGTCACCCTTGTAGACCCACACCTTGACGCCAATGACGCCATAGGTGGTTTTGGCTTCAGACGTACCGTAGTCAATGTCAGCACGCAAGGTGTGAAGTGGCACGCGACCTTCGCGGTACCACTCGCAACGAGCGATCTCAATACCATTCAGACGGCCAGACGACATGATCTTGATGCCCAGGGCACCCAGACGCATGGCGTTTTGCATGGCGCGCTTCATGGCACGACGGAACATGATGCGTTTTTCGAGCTGCTGGGTGATGCTGTCGGCAATCAGCTTGGCATCGATTTCAGGCTTGCGCACTTCTTCAATGTTGACTGCAACGGGCACGCCCAGTTGCTTGCCGAGTTCACGCTTCAAGTTCTCGATGTCTTCGCCTTTTTTGCCGATCACAACACCCGGGCGAGCCGAGAAAATCGTGATACGTGCATTCTTGGCAGGACGTTCGATCAAAATACGTGACACTGAAGCATTTTTCAGCTTCTTCTTCAGGTACTCACGAACCTTGATGTCTTCAGCCAACATACCGGCGAAGTCTTTGTCATTGGCATACCAGCGAGAGGACCAATTGCGGCTGATCGACAAGCGAAAGCCGGTTGGGTGGATTTTTTGTCCCATATTTATCCGTGCCTCTTTCAGTTACCAACCGTCACGTACACATGGCACGTGGGTTTTCTGATCTGGTTACCACGGCCTTTTGCGCGGGCAGTGAAGCGCTTGAG
>JANOLC010000109.1:0-5292 GCA_031419575.1 Burkholderiales bacterium
TTCACGCCCCCAATCAACTCTTCGTCTTGCAGCAGCATCAAGTGCACGTCCAGCAAGGCCGCCAGCTCATGCGGCGCTTCCTTGGGGCCCATCAGGGCGATGCTTTTTTGAAGGCGATGGATTTCTTCGATCACCGCATTACGGCCTACCCTACCCCGGTCAATTTCAGTATCAACCTGAGACGCCTCAATGAAGTAATGCGCCACGTCCACACGACTGGATGCCACCAGCACCGCCCGCCCGATGGCGATACCGCGTGCAACAGCCAGACCGTGGATCGCAAATGTCACTCGCCTTCTCCGAATTTGTCGTTAATCAGTGCGCGCAACGCATCCATGGCTTCCTGTTCGCGCTCACCGTCGGTGTCAATTTCAACCGTGGAGCCAATACCGGCGGCCAGCATCATCACACCCATGATGCTTTTGGCATTCACGCGGCGCTCACCCTTGGCGATCCAGACCTCGCACGGAAAACTGCCGGCCAACTTTGTTAGTTTGGCTGAAGCGCGGGCATGCAGGCCCAGCTTATTGCTGATGTTGGTGGATGTCTTGATCATTCTTCTTTCTAACCTGGTTTTGAGGAGCGGCAATGGCTACTTGCATAACGCCTTGGGCACCACCCGCCAGCGCGCGCGCCATCAGGGCGTCCAGCGGCTCGTTGCGGTAGGTCATGGTGCGAAGCAGCATGGGTAAATTGACTCCGGCGATCAGTTTGGCACGGATGCCGTCCACCACTTTTTGCGCCACATTACAGGGCGTGGCACCAAACATGTCGGTCAGCACCAGCACATGGGTTTGAGTCATCTGCGCCAGTGTGATTCGCGCGGCAGCCAGGGACTCTTCAGGCGGCGTGTTGGGTTGCACATCAATCGCCAGCACCGTGGCCGCATCGTCCGGGAAGACGTGCAGAACACACTGGCGCAGGGCACCGGCCAGCGGGGCGTGAGCGATGATGAGGATGCCGTTATTCATGGTGAAGACTTTGTCGAATTATGACTTTTTGCGGTGAGGAAGTGACCATAGGCCGCCATACAGCAGACAAGAAACACCCCAAAGGCCACCTGAAACGCGCCAACCTCAGACAACCCGGCGGCCTTGAAACCATCAATCAACAAGCCAATGCCCCACTGAATGACAAACACGCCTGCAAAAATGACCAAGTTATAGGCAGACAGCGCCCGCCCCGCTAATGCAGCGGGGAACGCCATGCCCACAGCGGGCTGAGCCAGCGACACAAAGGTGCAGGTCACACAATACAAGGTCAACAGCAGGCTAGTCCACGTCAATATTGAGTTATTTGCTATAATAATAATAGCAAAAAATACAAAACTCAACGGCAAACCGCGTGCAATGAGTTTCTCTGCCGTCAGTCCCCGGCGTGCCAACAGCGGGCTGACCATGCCCCAAGCCCAAAAGCTGCCCAACATGGCCATGTTGATCCAGAACAGTCCCGTCGCTGCCTCGTTGGGCGTGTACCCCGCCACGCGCGTCATCCATGGCACGGCCCACAGAGTTTGCACAGCCACCAAGCCACCGTAGCAAAAGAAACCGATGGGCGCCATTTTTCTGAAATAGGGATGCCGCCAGACTTCGGCATAACTGGGTTGGGTGTCGGACACGCTGGCAACACGATTCCAGCGCGGCACCTGCCAGGCGATCAAGCCCATTGCCACCAACACCAACGCCGCCAAACCCAAAAACAGGGGCCGCCAGCCCACCAAGGGCATCAACCATTGCACCGGCAATGTGGCCGCCACCATACCCAGCGAACCAGACATCAGCATCCAGGAGTTGGCGCGCAACTGGCTGCTGGCATCAAACCAGCGGCGGTAGCCCGTCAGTGGTGCCATCAGGCAGGCGCTGACACCCACACCGCACAAAATGCGGGCAAGCAGCAAGCCGGCAAAGCTGGTGGCCAGCGAAAACGCCACACAGCCGCCCACCGCCACCGTTAAAAAACACAAAATAACGCGCTTGGGGCCGAAGCGGTCCAGCCAGCTGCCCAGTGGCAACTGGGTGGCTGCAAAACCCAAAAAGTAGCCACCTGCCAGCAACCCCAGGTCGCTGGCGGTCAGGGCAAATTCAGCAGTCAGCGTGGGGGACAGCGTGGCGGTGATGGCGCGAATGAGGGCCGAGAAAAAATAGGCAAACGCAAATGACAAAAATACCGCAATTGCGGTGCGGCGGTGCAAGACGTTCATGGAAATTTTAGCCCCGAGAAGAACGGTTCGCTCGCGTCCTGATGTTTTGACGTGGCCTCTGATGCCTTGGCGGCATTGGCGCTGAAGTAGATCGCCGCGTGGATGACCTGCGTGCCCCGCGCAAACCACACGCCTTGTAGCGTGACTGGACTGCCATCCTGGCGCTTGCCCGCGGCGGACACCAAAATAAGGGGAGGCATGTGCGCGCTCGCCGCCGTAGCCAGCGGGGTTTCGGCAAACATTGAAGCCCCGTTGGTAGCTGTTGCAGCCCCCATATTCATCAATGTGGCCGCGCGCCATCGGGCCAGCACGGCAGGCACTTCGGCCGGATCTTTCAGATTCGCGCGGGCGATGGCAAACGTGGTGCCACCGGTGTCACAACCCGTCATGTGCATGTCCACCTCACGCCCGGCCAGCGGCACCTTGCGCGAGCCTTTGTCGGGCTTGCAGGGCAGCATAGCCACCAGTTCGGTGCCGTCCATGGGGGTTTCTCGCCAGTTGTAGATGGGGCTGCAGGCACTCAAAGCCGCAGTGAAAATGGCCAGCCTGGCCAAGGCTGTCGCAGCAGCACAAAATTTTCGCATCGCTTGATTATCCCGGCGGCACCACCCAAATGCACAAGTGATATGCCCCGTATTTCCGGCTTATTGCAGCGCGCCAAATACCTTCTTCAACACCGCGCTGCCGGTACCGATGGGGTCCTGGCGGATTTTCTTTTCCTCTTCGCCAATCATCAGGTACAAGCCGTCCAGTGACTTACCTGTGACGTATTGCTGGATGTTGGCATCCTCTTTCTTCATCAGCCCCATGCCAGCCGCTTTGCCCGCCAGCTCGTTGTATTTGGACGCCAAGCCGACCTTCTCGGTGGCTTTGGTCACCACGGGCAAGAATTTCACGGCCAAGGGCGCGCGCGTTTTCTCCGCAAAGAAGCCCGTCACCGAGGTGCTGCCGCCCGAGAGAATGTTTTTGGCATCAGTCACGCTCATGGATTTGACGGCCCCCACCAGCAGGTCTTTGGCGTGGGGCACCGCCGCCTCAGCCGCCCGGTTCATGGACGTCACCAGCTCGTCAATTTGGCCGCCCTGGCCAAAATTACGCAGCAGCTTGGCGGCATCTTCCAGAAAGCCTGGCAGCGGAATGCGAACTTTTGGATTGCCCAGGAATCCATCTGACTTCCCCAACAAATCGACGGCGGCCACCGCGCCCTTTTCCAGTGCCAGCTTCAAACCTTGCGACGCTTCAGCATTGGTCAAATCGCCCAGCGACAAAGCTAATGCGTGCTGATGGGTCAGGGCAATCAACGAAGCCAATGCCGACACTGACACCGAATTAAACTGTCTACGATCCAAGTAAGCCATGAGAACACTCCTTTGAACAAACCAACACTGTATCTTGTGGCCGCCGTTGCAGCGGTCACGCTGGGCGGTGTAGGCATTGGCGCTTATCGGGGCCAGAGCGACCCCGTGTCGATGTCCGGGTCGGTCGCCCCGGCCTCCACGTTTGTGCTGCTGGACGCCTCCCGCAAAACGACTGATGACTTCAAAGGCCGCGTGACGCTGGTGAATTTTTGGGCCACCACCTGCGCCGTTTGCGTGGCCGAAATGCCCCGCATCGTCGCCACCCACAACAAGTACCACGCACGCGGATTTGACACCATGGCCGTCGCTATGCGGCATGACCCACCCAGTTCCGTCGTCCACTACGCCCAAACACGCCAATTGCCGTTTGACGTGGCCATCGATAACACGGGCAGCATTGCCAAGGCTTGGGGCGATGTGCAGGCCACACCCACCACGTTTGTGGTGAACCAGCGCGGTGACGTCGTCAAACGCTATGTAGGGAAGCCCGACTTTGCGGAGTTGCACAAGCTGATTGAGTCTCTACTGCCGAAGCTTTGAATGGGCACGGACAAAAGGGGAAAAGAAACAAAAAGGGCCAGCTTCACAACGAAACTGGCCTCAAGTCCGCGTCAGATCTAATTAAGCCCCCGACTCCGTCAAATCACTCCTTGCGGAACGCGTCGTGACAGCCTTTGCAAGCGCCACCCACAGCACCGGCTGCGGTCTTGATGGCATCGATGTTGCCGGTGCGTGCGGCAGCAGACAACTTGACCATTTCACCCTGCATCTTTTCGCTGGCTTCCTTGAACTTGGCGTTGTCGCTCCAGATTTCTGGCTTGGCACGGGTATCGCCTTTGTCGGTACCTTCACCAAACGCAACCCAAGACAGCTTGGACATGGTCTCTGCAATGCTGGCGTTGTCTGCAGCAACTTTGGCATCAAACGGCACGCGGCCAGCAGCCATGGCAGCCACTCGACCAAAATGAACCTGCTGTACCCACATGGCCGCTTTGCGGTATTTGATGGCGTCTTCAGGTTTGGCAAACTGCGCCGATGCAGGGGCAGACAAGGTGGCGGCGGCGGCAGCCAGAACAAATGAAGCGATTGTTTTCATAAGTTTCCTAGGTGGTTTTAAAAAAATAGTTGAGGGAACGAACCGGTGGAACGCCACTCATGGAGTTGTGGATTCTCAAACAAGTTCTGTTTAAATTTGATGAACTAGGGTAAGTCCGGAGCCGCACAGGTTATGCCAGCTTGAGAAAGCTCGTCGTTTTTGCATTTTTAACCGGAGGCACGGCACAATGCACACCACCAATTCGCCCACGTCACTCACTTCACGCGCCACAGAAAGGACTGCCATGTCGTATAAAACCCGGGTCTGGGACTTGCCCACCCGCATTTTTCATTGGGCACTGGTGGCGTGCGTGGTGGGGCTGGTCATCTCTGGCAACGTGGGCGGCAACGCCATGCCTTGGCATTTCAGGTTTGGCTACGGCGTGTTGAGCCTGCTGCTGTTTCGCATTGTGTGGGGCTTGGTGGGGGGGCGCTGGTCGCGCTTTTCATCGTTTATTTACGCACCAACCACGATCATCAATTACATAAAAGGGCGGGGCAAGCCGGAGCACTCGGTGGGGCACAACCCCATGGGCGCGGGCTCGGTGTTCGCCTTACTGGCATTTTTGCTGGCCCAGGTGGGCAGCGGCATGATGAGCGACGATGAGATCGCCGCGTCTGGCCCCTTGGCCTAGTTTG
>JANOLC010000110.1:0-16990 GCA_031419575.1 Burkholderiales bacterium
CTCCTGTTCGAGCGTGAGCATGGGCAGGCGGTTGGCTGCCGAAATATAAGCGTCCAGATTTCCCAGCGCAGGCACCATGGCCCACGGATTGGCGACTGTGAGTGCAGCGCCTGAGACTGTAGTTTGATAGGTCATACCAGAACTCCTTGTTGTCAAGGCCAGAATATTAGCACTCTATTAGTGAGAGTGCTAATAACAAGGAATCGAGTTGTTTCTAATTGATTCAATGGCAGTCATAGTGTTTTGCAGGAAAAAAATCCAGCGGCGCCTCAGCCACCCAGCTTGAACACGGCCACGGCCCGTACCAGTTCCTGCGCTTGGGTATTCAGACTTTCTGCGGCTGCGGCACTCTCCTCTACAAGCGCTGCATTCTGTTGGGTCGCCCGGTCCATCTGGGTGATCGCCTCGCCAACCTGTGCCACACCGGCACTTTGTTCAGCACTGGCGCTGCTGATCGCGCCCATGATGTCGGTGACTTGCCGGATGGCCTCCACAATTTCAGTCATGGTCATGCCGGCCTGATTGACAAGGGTTGTCCCGTGTTCGACGCGCTCCACACTGGCGTTGATCATGTCTTTGATCTCCTTGGCCGCCGCAGCAGAGCGGCCAGCCAGGCTGCGCACCTCTGTTGCAACGACGGCAAATCCCCGGCCCTGCTCGCCCGCGCGGGCTGCCTCTACCGCGGCGTTCAAGGCCAGGATGTTGGTTTGGAACGCAATACCGTCAATGACGCTGATGATGTCTGCGATTTTTCTTGACGATGCATTGATGCCTTTCATGGTGTCAACAACCTGGTTCACCACATCGCCCCCCTTTTTGGCGACGGTTGAAGCGTTGACTGCCAGCTGGTTCGCCTGACGCGCGTTATCAGCATTTTGTTGGACAGTGGAGCCCAGTTGTTCCATGGAGGCCGCTGTTTCTTCCAGCGCGCTGGCTTGCTGCTCCGTGCGCGAGGACAAGTCGTTATTGCCCTGGGCAATCTGCACACTGGCGGTGGCCACGCCTTCGGCGTTGCGGCGTACGTTGCCCACCACCTTGATCAGCCCATCCTGCATGGTCTGCAGGCGTGCCATCAGGCTGTCGGTGTCATTGCGCCTGAGATGAAACTGTGTGGTCAGTTGTCCTTCGGCAACGGCTTGGGCGACAGCGGTTGCTGCCGCAGGCTCACCACCGAGCAGGCTTGTCAGCCTGCGGGTTATGGCGTATGCCTGAACCAGCCCCAAAAGCAATGTGGCGGCCAGCAAACCAATCACCCAACGTTTTGCCTTCGCGAACAAGATGTCTGTCTCCTCGGCAGCCAGATTCCCTCCGTCAAAGTTGTACTTGGTCAATTTCTCAAGGGCACCTACAGCTGCGTCGGCGGCCGTGCTTGCCAGGCCGTCGCTGATATCGGCCGCGTCCTGGCGTTTTTTGTCGCGCCCCAGCGCAACGACTTTGCGCAACGCCTCTTGATACGCGCCCCAGTTCTTGTTGAATGAAGCCAGCAGAACGCGTTCAGGCTCACTCATCACGGCGGTCTCGTACAAGCTCATTGTGGTGGACACAAGCTTGCGGGATGCATCCGTCTTCTCTTCATATTCGGAGTGGTAACTTCGATCCTCAGCCCGGCTGTGTTTGACCTCAAATTCACGCGTCTCCAAAACGGCCGCACGAGCAATTGCCAGCTGCCCAACGCCCTGCAGCCATTTTGTGGCCAACATTTTGGCTTGAACATCCACCCGTTCAAGACTGAACAGGGCAACACCACCCAGGCAGGCGGCGAGGATCAGGACAATGGCGAATGCTCCAAATAGTTGCTGACCAACTCGCAGGCGGCCCATGCCTGTACGGACTCGGGAAACAAGGATCATGGATATCTCCGGTAACGACGAATGACAGCCGCGAATACAAAAAAGCCTGCTCTTGTGCAGGCCTTACCAAGGCAGGGCAGGCGAGATGCCTATTTTTTGTGACCGATGTAGCTGACACCAATAATCTTGCCTGATGCATCCTTGATGGGGTTGTAGCAGGCATCGAAGGCGGTACCCAGCACGTCGATAGCGCCGCAAAAAGACTGGCCCTTGGAGACGGCTGCATAAGCGGCATTGCGGGCCAGCTGGGTTCCCACGCCACGTTTGCCCTCCGGCGTCAATACATTGGTGCTCACGCGGACAAACTCTTCGCCGTCCTTGACGAACACGGTCGCTGTCGCATCATGGGCTTTGCGCACGGCATCCACCACGTCGTAGTTGTTATTGATCTTGCGTTCACCAAAAAACAGGGCGGGCACAGTTTTATCGCCAGCTTTTTCTGTGCCATCAATTTTTGGGGCACCAATCTTGGCCAATCGGGCATCCAGGTCGGCAATGGTGGCTTTGGGGTCTGCGGCATGGGCTGTGACCGCTGCAAATGCGAGAGTCGCAATGGAGATCAGGTTGTTGAGTTTCATGGCTTGTCCTTGTCGTGAGTTGAAAAAGCGGTCAGCAGTGGCGCTATGCACCTGATCTGATATCGACGCCAGCTTGAAGTACTTGAATGAGGTTGTGTTTCACCACGTCACGTCCATCAGCCTCACCCTACTGAGCATGGTCAGCGCAATGGCTGCAAAGTGGATCCACGCAGTGGCTTCATGTAAATCTCCTTTTACAAATTGCGCCGGTAGCGGGCCACCAGCCAGTGGTCAATGCGGCGTTTCAGCCAGCCAGCCCAGCGTCCCTGTGCGCTGTACTCACCCCATTGGGCGATGCCTTGGCCGTTGCCGCAGGACAGCAGTTTGAGCTTGTTCCAGCCCGGGGTCAATGTGGTGAGTGGATGGCCTGTCAAGGCGGCCACCAGATTTCGGCTCAGGCCCTGCGCTGCGCGCTCAGCCGCCCAGGGATCTGCCCAAGAGCCCTGGCCATCATGTCGCGAAGCAAACACCCCGGGGTAATTGGTGCAATGCTGGCGAGCATCAACGTCTATCCAGCCACGCGCATCCAGCGCCAGCCCACTCTCGGCCACCCAATGGGGTACCGTGTCGCCGTTGACCATCACGGGCACATCGCAGGCCAGCCGGGCGCCAGACTCCAGCGCGACCTCACTCGGTGAAATGGCGCTGGCGTTGTCCATCAACACGGTCACGTTGCGATCACGCAAAGCCCGGGTGACGTGCGTTTGCAAGCTGGCGCTGGCGTGTTGTGCGGGCGGGCTGCCGCCGGTGATCAGTGTGACGGCACTGCCGGGCAGTCTTTGGCGAATGGACAACGCCAGTTCTATCGCGTGGGGGTTGAACTCAGCCGGAGCGGGCGTATTGCGTGGTGTTGGCGTGTGACGTTGTAGGTTTGACCGGCAAATCACCGCCACGCGCAGGGACTGGGTGGCGGCCAGCTCGGGCACGCGCGGCCACAGGGCGCAAAAGGCCTCCATCGGGTGGGTGAACAAGGCGTTGTGCCGGGCACCGGGCAGGGTCAGCTCCAGGGCCTGGCGGCTGGCGGCCAACCCGTTGTCACTGAGGCTTGGGCTGAGGCTCAAGGTGTCGTAGGCCAACTCGGAACCATTGGTCAGCAGCAGGGTGCGGGCTAGCGGGTTCAGCGCTTGGACCGCGTGTTGAAGCCAGCGCGCACCGCTGCGTTGCAGCCAGGGCTCCAGCGGCACGGTGCAGTCGTCCAGCGTGTACTGACCGGCGATAAAGCCCGGCACCATGTGTGGGTGAATCAGTCGGGTTTGCGGTGACACCAACGTGACCTGCACGCCTACCAGGGGTTGGTGCGCCAGATGGGCTAGCAAGTTCACGTGGGCCAAGCTGGCACCGATCAAAACGAGCTGGCGTGTCATGTGAGAAAGATTAAACCGCTTGACGGTTTAAGGCAACGGGTCCTGAAACGCGCGCCAGCCCCACCAGATGCGGGTGGCAATGGTGATGACGCACAGCGCGGCAAAGCCATAGGCCAGCTCGGGGAAGTATTCTGGCCAAATGCTCATGGCGGCAAAGCAAGACAGGGTCTCAGTCGCTTCGGTCAAGCCGCCCAAAAAATAGAAGGACTTGTTGGGGTATACCAAGCTGTTCATGCCGCGCTTGGCAGCCAGAATCGCAAACGCCAAAAAGCTGGAGGCTGTGCCCATGAACGCCGCCAGCAGCACCGCGGCCGGCAGGGCATTTTGCAGTGGGTTGGCATACGCAAACGCCAGCGGTATGCTGGCATAGAACAAAAAATCAAACGTGATGTCCAGGAAGCCGCCGCTGTCGGTGGGACGCGTCAGCCGCGCAATGGCGCCATCGAGTGCATCACAACTTCGGGATAAAAATATGGCTGTAGTCCCCGCCATATATTGATTATTTGCTATTAAAAATGCAGCAATCAGGCCGATGATAAATCCCGTCACCGTCAGCTGGTTGGCCCCCACGCCCACAGAGTGCAGGCGACGCGCCAGGGCGTTGACCACGGGTTGTATCAGGGCGGTGGCGCCGCGGTCTAGCATGGCAGCGCGAGGCTAGAACAGCTCAATTTCGCCGATGTTGTCGTCAGCCTCAATGAGTTGACCTTGCGCCAGTAGCACTTCAAAGTTGCAGCTTTGGTTGCGTCCGTGGGCCTTGGCGTAGTACACGGACTTGTCAGCACGGGAAAAGGCCGAGCTGGGCGTATCCCCCGGGCGCAAGGCTGAGAACCCAACACTCACCGTGATGTTGCCCACCTGCGGGAACGCGTGCGCCTGGGTGATGGCACGCAGTCGTTCAAACACCCGCGTGGCGTCAAACGGGCTAACGTTTTGCATCAGCACCACAAACTCTTCGCCGCCAAATCGGTACAACTGGTCTGACAGCCTGAAGTTGGTGCGCATCAGGCGGGCCAGCAGCAGCAGCACCTCGTCACCAATGAGGTGGCCAAAGTTATCGTTGACGTGCTTGAAGTGGTCAATGTCAATCATCGCCAGCCAGTTGGGGTGGGCACTGGTGCTGGTGCGGCGCTTGTTGCCATCGCTTGTGTCTGGGGCGTCGTGCGCCACGGTAGCGCGCATGAAAGAGCCCTCAAACGTCTTGCGGTTGAGCAAGTCGGTCAGCGTGTCGCGCTCGCCGTAGTCCAGCAGCCCCCGGAAATTGCTGTACACCCGCAGCAGGCCGTTGATGAGTTCAATGGCGAGGGGCGCCAGCGGCTGGTCAGACTCGACTTGCAGTACGCCAAGGGTATGAAGCCCTTCAGTCATGGGGAACAGGGTCTGGCTGACCGTGGAGCCGGTTTGGCCTGCAATGGGTGTGCTGGTGGCGGGCTGGCGGGTACTCATCACCTGCAAACGCTGCGGGAAGTGACCGGCGACGGGCACCGGGTCGGTGAGCACGGGTGCGGGTGGGAGCAAGCCGGGCTGTGCGGTGGCGCAGGTCAGCCAAAGTTCTTCATTGTCGTCCCCCACGCTGCGGTGGATGGAGACGCTGTGCAGCGGGCAGGGCGCTGCTTTGAGCACCAGCGCCACCAGCGACTCATCCAGAGCCTCACGGTCTCTCAGACCGATCAAGTCGGCAATGTCCCCGATCACGGTCACGGTTGGCACGTTCATACGGTCTCGGTCGGCGCATTCGTCATGAAATCAGTTTACCTTGCACCAGCCGGGTCACGCGGCTGGCATCGGCGATATCGGCGTCATCGTGGGTGACCAGCAACACGGGCAATTGGCGGCGTGCCACCTGGGCGAAAACAAAGCTGCGCAGGCGCTGGCGCAAACTTACATCCAGCTTGGAAAACGGCTCGTCCAGCAGCAGGGCGTGCGGCTCGGCCAGCAGCGCTCGCATCAGCGCTACGCGGGCACGCTGCCCGCCGGACAGCGTGGCCGGGTCAGCACTGGCAAAGTCGGCCATCTCCAGATCCTGCAAACCCTGGCGGACTTTGTCTTCGCGCGTGTGGGCCAGCGCTTTGGCGGTGGCGGGTACGGCAAACAGCAGGTTTTCGCGCACGGTCATGTGCGCAAACAGCAGGTCTTCCTGAAACAAAATGCCCACCCGGCGGTGCTCGGTGGGCAGGTGATCAAGGCGTTGGCCGTGAAGGGTGATTTGGCCGTCAAACGTCAGTGCCTCATTCAGCGTGCCGCACACTGCAGCCAGCAGGCTGGATTTGCCCGAGCCGCTGTGCCCCATCACCGTGTGAATGCTGCCAGGCGGGATGTGCAAATGCAGGTCTTCCAACAACACCTGCCCCCCGGCGCTCAAGCGGCGAACGTGGACATCAAGCGACATCACCCCTCCCCGCGTGCCTGGACGGAGCACAGTGCACTTTTTTACATAAAAAGAGGCCTAAGTCCTTGTCAAACATCAATAGTTCGCTATAAAAATGAGAGTTCCGTAAAGTCATGTTTCAATTGTTACCGAAATGCCGTTCCGCCGTCCATAGCAATGGCCAGCGGCGATAATTTGACCTCCATTTTTCAGATTCAGGGAAATTTCATGTTCAATCCAAACCGGATTACCTCACGCGCCACGTCTTGCGTCGTCGCTGCTGTGGCAACGCTGTCCTTTTCAAGTGCCGTGTTTGCCCAGGCCGCCCCGTCCAGCCCTGCCAAAAAAGAACTGGTGAGCAAGGTGCTCTTGTTGCAGCAAGGTGCGATTGAAGGCATCGCCACCCAGTTGGCCCAACAACCCGCTGCCCAGTTGATGCAAGGTGCCAGCATGGCCCTGCAAACCAAAGTTGCCCCGGAAAAGCGTGAAGCCATCGCCAAAGAAATTCAGGCGGATTTGAAAAAATATGTGGATGAAGCCGTGCCCTTGTTGCGCGCAAATGCTGTCAAGCTGGCGCCCAGCACCATCGGCGTGCTGCTGGAAGATAAGTTTACCGAGGAAGAACTCAAACAGCTGATCGCCATCATGGAATCCCCCGTGAATCGTAAATTCGCGCAGATGAATGGCGAACTGCAAAAGTCGCTGGGTGAAAAGCTGGTGGCCGAATCACGTGGCGTGATCGAACCCAAAATCAAAGCGCTGGATGTGACCATCGCCAAACGCTTGGGCTTGCCGATTGCCGCATCCGCGCCGGCTGGCACGGCTTCAGCGGCCAAACCACCCACCAAAGCCACCAGCAAGTAATCTCGCATCAAGGGGTGGAACGAGTGGGCATAGCGTGAAGGCGCGTGGCAAATTTCCGCGCTTGCCCCAACCAAGCTGCCAGGCCAAAACCTATCAATGGCAGCAGAATTTGCAGCGCGGCATAAGCCGACGTCAGCGATCGCTGCGCGCCTGATGCGCGCGTCACAGCCTCCGTCGTCACAGTTGAAAACCGTCCCGCACCGATGAACAGCGTGGGCAAGTACTGCGCCACGCTCACAGCAAAACCTACCGCGCAGGCCGACGCCAAAGCCGATCGCAACAGCGGCCATTTGACACGCGCCAGAAATGCCCAGCGCCCATGCCCCAACGATGCCACCACATGCCAGTAACGCGCGTCGAACCCCACATACGCGGGGCTCAAGGTAATCAGCACGTAGGGCAAGGTGGCCAGTGTGTGGGCCAACCACAGCCCTGCCCACGTGGTGTCAATGCCCCAGTGGAGCGCGACCGAATAGACCCCCAGCACCCACACGATAGACGGCAGGATGATGGGCAAATAAATCACGCGGCGCACCCAGGCATCCCACGGCAACGGCGCAAATTCCAGCCAGGCCACCGACCATAGCAACGCGGCGAGGGAGCTGGCCAGAGCCAGCGTCAAAGTGGTGCCCACCGTGCCCAGGCTGTCTGCCACTGAGGCCCACGCGCCCCAGGTGAATGTTTGTGGCACCAGCGCGGGGAACGCCCACACGCCGGAGACACTGCCGACGGCTAGCGCCAGCGCCATGGCGATGTAAGCGGCGGCGAAGGCGAGGAGCGCGATGCCTGGTCTGTTGCGCGCGTTGCCATGGCGGTGCCAGCGGGAATCCACCAACCCGCGATACCCCGATGTCCAGCGCCTGCGCCACACCGGCCATTTTGGCAATTGCCACAACAGGCCAGCCACCACCGCCAACAGCAGCGCCAGTAACCACGCCGCCACCGCACCCTGCGTGTTGCGCGCCACATCGGCATCCAGCAACCAGTGCCATGCCAGCACGGCCAGCGTGGGTGGCGAGGTCGGGCCGATCACCAGCGCCACATCCACCACCGTCAACCCATACGCCAGCACGGCCAGCATGGGCCAGCGCAGGCGTGGCCAGAGTTGTGGCCACAGCACCAGCCACCACGCGCGGGGACGGCTGTAGCCCATGCTGCGCGCCAGCAGCCATTCCCGGGCCTGGCGACCCGCCACGTCGGGTCGCTGCAATTGCGTGGCGGCGGCCCAGAGCAAAAAAGGGACTTCCTTGAACACCAGCACGGCGATCAATCCCAGTCCCCAGGGGTCCTGGGTGGTGAGCCACGGCGGCGGCGAGGTAAATCCCGTGGCCCAGGGGGATATCAGCCGCAGCAGCCAACCGCTGGGTGACAGCAACGCCACCAGTCCAATCGCAAACGCCGCGTGGGGCACGGCCAGCATGGGGCCCAAAGCGCGAGTGAGACGCAACCAGCCGGAGTGAGCAAAACTGCGTGACAAAACCCACGCGGCAATTCCCACCGCCAGCACGGACGACGCAACACCCGTCCATACGGTCATTGCCAGGGACTGCAAGGTTTGCGAGTCCGCCGCCACAGATCGCCATGCCGACACATCGAACGCCGCTGCGACAGCCGAAGTCAATGCCCACAGCAGTGGCAGTCCGAGCAAGGCTAGCAGGGCAGTTGCCAGAGGGCGATGCATGGCCGTTTGAGAGCGTGTTGAAAAGTGCGGCGTGGCGTGGGGTTGCGGTGAAGCTCAGGCCAGCACGGCTTTCAAGAAGCGCGACATGTCGGCAATCTCATGCGGATGCACACTGTGCGGCATGGGGTAGGTGTGCCACTGGATTTTGTAACCCAGCGATGCCAGCCGATTGCGTGATTCCTCGGCGCGGGCAATCACTACCACCGGGTCAGTGGTGCCGTGCGCCATGAATATTGGTGTGTCGGCATTGGCGCTCCCGCGTTCGCCAGCGACTGTCTCGGCCAGCGGCAAATAGCCCGACAGCGCCATGATGCCCGCCAGCCGCGCACCGTGCCGCAAACCGGTGTGCAGTGCCATGGCACAACCCTGAGAGAAACCCGCCAGCACGATGTTTTCAGGCGCAATGCCACGCGCCACCTCGTGGGCAATCAACGCCTCAATCGCCTGTGCAGACTTGGCAATGCCCGCTGCGTCCTGGCGCTGCACGAGGTCGGTGGCCGCAATGTCGTACCAGGCTGGCATGACGTAGCCGCCATTGACAGTGACAGGCATGCTGGGCGCGTGGGGAAAAACAAACCGGATCGGCTGGCAGCCTTTCAGGTCCAACTCCGGCACCAGCCCCGCAAAGTCATTGCCATCAGCGCCCAAGCCATGCATCCAGATCACAGCAGCCGTGGGGTTGGGGGCGCTTTCGATTTCGACGCGGGGTAGCAGGGTGGCGGTGGGAGAAATTTGAGCAGAGGTCATGAAGCTTGGGCAGTGAAGTGGATGGACGAATATAGCAACGAGTGGACGACCGACTCGCGCGGCTTGATTTGGCTGAGTCAAGTTAGACTTCATTGAGCATTCAGTGGCTAACTCAAACTGGGTCCAATCCGGTAGCCACAAGTTAGTCATCCTCGTGACTGAGGATGCTACTGAATAAGTAGCTAACTATTTAATATTAACGGGGACTTGTGGCAGTTTTTGTGCTTAATTTTCGGGTTTTTTGCGGTTTGTGCATCGGTGCGTTTACTCTGCATGCCACAGCCCAAAATATCCCTGCCCCAACACCCTCCGGCAAAGGTGTGCAACTGGTCCAGCGCATTGACGACCTCCTGATCGGTGTGGATCCGATCTCTCTGGCCATCATTGACCGGCGCCATGTGTCGGGGGTGGCGGTGCGGGTCAATGCCAACCAGCCCAGCCCGGCGCTGGATTACCGGCATTTTGTGGTGGACTGCCAGAGCCCGGTGCGGCTGGTGGTTTTGTCGACTGCGCCTTCGCCACTGGATTTAACACCGCTGGGCGCGTCGGCCCGTGCCCGGGTCGCGGCGGCTGAGGCGGTGCTGAAGACAGCGCCCTTTGTGAATGCTTCCATGCTGGACGGCAGCCGCGCGGTCGCAGAATTTGCCTGCAACACCACGGCACGCCCAGCCCGGGCGGCACGGATTGCCAAGGAATTGTTCGAGGCGGGTGGCCCACCTGACGTGCGCACCGCGCTGTGTGATTTGCAACCCGACGGCGCGTTTGTGACGCGTGAGGACGTTGAGGTGCGGTTCAGCGATTCCGAGAAGGTCGTCGCGGTGGCCAACCAGTGGTTGACGTCCGGGCGGGTGACGGACAACGAGATCAGCTTTGGCAGCGGCGGCTCACGCTGGCGGATTGACCGCAATACAGCCGATGCGAGCCTGATTGGGGGCGACGGCAAGATCCTTTTCGTAGGCTCTTGCATCGCCAAACCCACGCGGTGACTTTTACTGCCCGTAGCGGCGAAGCCACTCCTTGTTCAGCGGCTCCACCCAGCTGCCATGCGGCTCGGGCAGGGTTGGCATGACTTGCTCGACCTGACCCGGCAGCGGCTTGGCGGCAAAACGGCCGCGCTCGGCGGCGGGCAGTTTGTCTACCGCCAGCACGGTGGGGTCGCCCCAGACGGTAATGTCGGCCTTGCGGCCTTGCGCTTCAGGGGACAGCAAAAAGTTGGCGAGTACCTGTGCACCTTCTTTGGCTTTGGCGTTGAAGGGGATGGCTACAAAGTGCGTGTTGCCAATCGTGCCGCCGGCCAACTGAAAGCTGTAGACGGTGTCGGCCATGCGCTTGGCGATGATCTCGTTGGCAGCATCGTTGGGGTTGAAGGCAAAGCCCAGCAGCAACTCGCCATCGCTCATCATCTGGCGCATGGCGGCGGCGCTTTGTACAAACTGCTTGCCTGCGCGCCACAGGTGGGGGTGCAGCGCGTCCAGATACGTCCACAGCGGCGCGGCGGCCTTGGTAAACGCGTCAGGTGTTGCTGATTTGTAAAGGCTGGTGCGGTCAGTATTCAGCTCGACCAGGGCTTGTTTCAGAAAAGTCACACCATGAAAATCTGGCGGGCGCGGGTAGGTCACGCGGCCGGGGTTGGCTTTGGCAAAGTCCTGCAACGCGGCCATGCTGCGGGGTGGCGTGGGCACGCGTTTCCGGTCGGCGAAGAAGGTGAGTTGCGCCATGCCCCACGGGGCTTCCAGGCCTTCAACCGGTTCTGAAAAATCCAGGCGGGTGGTGGGTTTGCCTGCTACGTCAACATACTGAAAGCTGGGCAGGCTCTCGGCAAACGGGCCGAACAGCAGGGCCTCGCTTTTCATAGCCAAAAAGTTGGCACCGTTAATCCACACCAGGTCCACCGAGCCATCGCTCAGCTTTCCCGCCGCCTTCTCGGTGCGCACGCGTTTGACGACCTCGGCCGTGTCCGTCACTTTGACGTGCTCCACTTTGACACCGTAGCGCCGTTGCACTTCAGTGGCGGCCCACTGCAGGTAGGCGTTGATTTGCTCACTGCCCGCCCAGGCGTTGAAGTACACGGTTTGACCGCGCGCTTTGGACTCGATGGTGGCCCAGGGGGTGCCGGTTTGGGCCAGCAGCGATCCAGAGAACCCGGCGGTCAGGCCAGCACCCATCAGGGCAAGGGTTTGGCGGCGAGAAAGAGATGTAATTGAAGTCATTGAATTTGGGGGAAAAAAGAAAAGAAAAATTGATGTGCCCTCAGAGTAGTCGATCTGAGCGCAGATTTCTTACGCCAGCAAAGCCTGCGCAAATTCGCGCGCGTTGAAGGTCTCCAGCTCTTCCAGCTGTTCACCCACACCAATGAAGTAAACCGGCACCGGCCGCTCACGCGCAATGGCCGCCAGCACGCCACCTTTGGCCGTGCCGTCGAGTTTGGTGACGATCAGGCCGGTCAGGCCCAGCGCTTCGTCAAAGGCCTTCACCTGCATTAGTGCGTTTTGGCCAGTGTTGCCGTCGATGACCAGCAGCACTTCATGGGGCGGAAGTTTGGCCCCCACGCTTGCCATTTCATGTGCTGCGCTGCCCCCCGAGGGGCCTGTGTCGCCTAGGGGCGGCCCGTCACCGACCTGCGCACCGGAATTCCCAGCCTTCTGGATGACGCGTTTGATCTTTTTCAGCTCCTCCATCAAATGGATTTGTGTCGGCAGCCGCCCGGCGGTATCGATCAGCACCACGTCTTTGCCACGCGCTTTGCCCGCACTCACGGCATCAAAACTCACGGCAGCCGGGTCACCGCCCTCTTGGCTGATGATCTCCACCGTGTTGCGGTCGGCCCAAACGGTCAATTGCTCGCGCGCGGCGGCGCGAAATGTGTCGGCGGCTGCCAGCAACACACTGGCCCCGTGGTCCGCCAGGTGCCGCGTGAGCTTGCCAATCGACGTGGTTTTACCGGCGCCATTCACGCCCACCACCATGATGACGGTGGGCTTATGTTCACCAATCACCAGCGCCTTTTGCAGTGGCTGCAGCATCTCGGTCAGGCTGGCGATCAAAATGTTTTTCAGGGCCACCGGGTGGGTGATGCCGCTACTCAGCACTTTGCGGCGCAGGTCAGCCAGCAAAAACTCGGTGGCAGCCACACCGGCATCGGCCATCAGCAGGGCGCTTTCCAGATCTTCGTACAAAGCCTCATTGATTTGAGTGCCAACAAACACACCCGAAATGCTCGAAGCGGTCTTGCCCAACCCGGACTTGAGCTTGTCCAGCCATTTTTGCCGCTCGGGTGGTGTGGCGCTGGGAACGGGGATGTCGATGGGCGTGACCAGCGCGCGGCCGATCAAGGAGCCAACAACGGGTGGGGCGGGGTAGGCCGGTTGAGGCGAAGGCGCAGCTGTCTCGGGTGCCGATGGTGGTACGACAGGCGGGGGCGTGGGGGCCACAGAGCCTGGAAATAGTTTTTTCTTGAAAAAGCTGAACATTTGACGGGTTCTTTGAATCACAGCATTCTATGAAACGACCCACCACCTCGCGGGCCTCAGGCCCGGTTCGCACCTTCTGGCTCGCTTTTCTGACCATGTGGAGTCTTGTAGCGGCACTTTTCAGCCCCGCGGCTCAAGCCCAGACACCCTTAAAAATCGAACAATTCACCCTCGCCAATGGCCTGACGGTCATCGTCAAGCCTGACCGGCGCGCCCCCACTGCCGTGCACATGTTGTGGGTGCGCGTGGGGTCGATGGACGAGGTGGATGGCACGTCAGGCGTGGCGCATGTGCTGGAACACATGATGTTCAAGGGCACGGCCACGCTGAAGCCGGGCGAGTTCTCGCGCCGCGTGGCGGCAGTTGGTGGGCGCGAGAACGCCTTCACCGGCAAGGACTACACCGGCTACTACCAGCAAATTCCCAGCAAGCGACTGGAAGACGTGATGAAGCTTGAAGCGGACCGCTTTGCCACCAGCCAGTGGAGCGATGAAGAGTTCAAGAAAGAGCTTGAAGTCGTCAAAGAAGAGCGCCGCCTTCGCACCGAAGACAGCCCGCGCGCATTGATGGGCGAGGCCATGACCGCCGCGGTGTTTGTGGCTTCACCCTACCGCCGCCCCATCGTCGGCTGGATGAGCGATCTGGACGCGATGACCCCTGCCGATGCGCGTGAATTTTTCCAGCGTTGGTATGTGCCTGCCAATGCTGCCGTGGTGATTGCCGGTGATGTGGACGTGGCACAGGCCAAAGCGATGGCGGAAAAATACTACGGTGTGATTCCCGCCCGTGCCGTGCCCGCCCGCAAGCCGCGTGTGGAGCCAGTGCAAACGGGGTTACGCCGCCTCGACTTCAAGGCCCAGGCCGAGCAGGCCTATGTGGCCATGGCCTACAAAGTGCCAAGTTACGACATGCGTGAGCCATCGACGAGTGCCCCTGCGATGGCCGATGCAGGAGACGACGCGCTGGCGTTGACCGTCTTGTCCGCCGTGCTGGACGGCTACAGCGGCTCGCGGCTGGACCGCACCCTCACGCAGGGCGACAACCGTGTGGCCGACAGCGCGGGTTCGTACAACGGTCTGTGGGGTCGTGGCCCGCAGACCTTCATGCTGTATGGCGTGCCTGCTGACGGCAAAACGCCCGAGCAGGTTGAAGCCGGTCTGCGTGAGCAAATGGCGCGCGTTGCCCAAGACGGCGTGAGCGAGGCAGAGCTGAACCGCGTCAAAACCCAGTGGGTGGCGAGCGAGGTTTACAAGTTGGACTCCGTCTTCAATCAGGCGCGTGAACTGGGTAGCAACTGGGTGCAAGGCCTGCCACTGGATGCGGGCGAACGGCTGATCGCCCGCCTGCGAGCCGTAACGCCCGACCAGGTGAAAGCGGTGGCCGCCAAGTACTTTGGTGACGACCAATAGACGGTTGGAATTCTGCGACCCCAACCGGTGGACAAAACCCGCAAACCGCGCCAGCCACTTCCCGGTTCAAGGCATTAGGGTATCGAGGCGCACCATGAAACATTCTTCATTCAATTTGACTTTCCAGTTGTTAGCTACAAAAAAAATAGCTAACTATTGTTTACTGGCGGGGACTTTATACATTTTTATGTGTCAATCTGCGCTGGCAGGCATTCCTATCGTTCAGTGGACGCAACCCAGCGGCACGCGCATTTTTCTGGTGGAAAGCTTGGGCATTGCCATGGTCGATGTGAAGATCGACTTTGATGCTGGTGCGCGGCGCGACCCAGTGGACAAGATTGGTCTGGCCAGTGTCACCGCCAGCCTGGCCGGCGAGGGCGTTCGTGCCAGTGGCGCACAGCCCGCGCTGGACGAAAACGCTCTGGGCGAGGCTTGGGCCGACCTGGGCGCAACGTTTGGCGCAGGGGCGACCAGCGATCGCATGAGTTTCTCGCTGCGGTCGCTGACCTATCCCGATTTATTGCCAAAAGCAGTCGCTCTGGCCGCGCGCCAGATGGGCGAGCCCGCATTCCCGCACAACGTGTGGGAGCGCAACCGCCAGCGCATGGTCGCCTCAATCAAAGAGGCCAACACCCGCCCCGCCACGCTGGCAGGGCGCGCCTTCAACACCCAGGTGTATGGCGCTCACCCCTATGGCTATGAGGTCACGGAGAAGTCTCTGGCCAATATCAGCGTGGACGACATGAAGGCGATGTACGCCCGGGCCGCGCAACCCTGCCGCGCGGTGGTCACGGTGGTGGGTGCCGTGAACCGCAGCCAGGCCGACGCGATGGTGACCCAGCTGATGTCGCGTCTGCCCGCGACCCAGTCCAGAGCCCAGTGCGCCGACTTGCCCAAAGTGGCGGAGGTGCAAGCGCTCACGCAAGCCAAAGATGAACGTATTTCGTTTGATTCGGCGCAGGCTCATGTGTACATTGGCCAGCCTGGCTTCAAACGCGATGACCCGGATTTTTTCGCTTTGACCGTGGGTAATTACATCCTGGGCGGTGGTGGCTTCGTATCGCGCCTGACGACGGAAGTGCGTGAAAAACGGGGCTTGAGTTACAGCGTTTACAGCTACTTCGCCCCAGCTTTGCACGCTGGTGCCTTCACGGTTGGCTTGCAGACCCGGCCTGACCAAGCCAACCAGGCGGTGGAGGTGTCGCGTGAGGTGTTGCGCAAGTTTGTGGTGGAGGGCCCAACGGACGCTGAACTCCAGGCGGCCAAAGACAACTTGATAGGCGGCTTTGCCCTGCGCATTGACACCAACGCCAAGCTACTGGACAACGTGGCCAACATCGCCTGGAACGGCCTGGCTCTGGACTATCTTGACACCTGGACGCAGCAGGTTGAAAAGATCACCGTGACGGACATCCGCGCCGCCTTTGCCCGCAAGTTGCAGCCGGACAAGATGGTGACGGTCGTGGTGGGCGGAACCTAAAAGAGCCGGATTCAATCATGGCTTAAGCTCAGGGCCATGAAAAAACCAGTCTCATCCAAATCAGGCAACAAGCCCGGCAAGCCTGCGGCTAAGAAGCCCGCCAGAAAACCGGTCCACAAAATCGGTGTTCATGCCCATGAGGTGCGCATCATCGGTGGTGAATGGAAGCGCACCAAACTCAAAGTAGCCGACAAACCCGGCCTGCGCCCCACACCCGACCGCGTGCGCGAAACCCTGTTCAACTGGCTGGGGCAAGACCTGACCGGTTGGCGCTGCATTGATGTATTCGCAGGCACTGGCGCGCTGGGGTTTGAAGCAGCCTCACGCGGCGCGAAGGAGGTGCGGTTGGTAGAACACGACCCGGCGCTGGTGGACCAGCTCAAGGGTGTGCAGATCCAGCTGCAGGCCAGCATGACGAATATTGTGCGGGGCGATGGCGTGATGGTATTAAAGCAATGTGACCCCGCCAGCATGGACGTGATTTTTCTAGACCCGCCCTTTACGACGGGCGCCGCAGATGCCGTAGTTGCCGCACCCTCCAAACATTACGAGCCCGCACTACAAGCCGCCGGGCGAGCGGTTTCTGCTGATGGTTTCGTCTACCTGGAGGCTCCCACTCATTGGACTGATGTGCAATTGGAGCCGTTTGGCCTGGTTGAGCACCGCTACCTGAAAGCGGGTGCGGTTCATGCCCATTTGCTAAAAAAGCGCATTTAACAGAGGATGCATCATGGCCAATAACGTGATTGCCGTTTACCCAGGCACCTTTGACCCCCTGACGCGCGGCCACGAAGACGTGGTGAGGCGGGCGACCCAGTTGTTTGACCGCGTCATCGTGGCCGTCGCTGCCGGTCATCACAAAAAAAATGCGTTGTTCAGTTTGCAGGAGCGTCTGGACATGGTGCGGGAAGTGGCCCGCGCGTACCCCAAGGTGGAAGTGGAAAGTTACTCTGGTTTGTTGCGTGATTTTGTGGTGGCGCGCGGTGGCAAGGCCGTGGTGCGCGGCCTGCGCGCCGTGACCGACTTTGACTACGAATTCCAGTTGGCCGGTATGAACCGCACCTTGATGCCTGACGTGGAAACTGTCTTCTTGACACCCAGCGACAAGTACCAGTTTGTCAGCAGCACCTTTGTGCGCGAGATCGCCATGCTGGGCGGTGAGGTGGACAAATTTGTGTC
>JANOLC010000111.1:0-4852 GCA_031419575.1 Burkholderiales bacterium
GTATTTTGAGCGCGAAGGCGAAGATCGTTTTCGTGATGTCGAAGAATCGGTGATCAACGACCTGACGAGCAATCATCATGGGGTAGTTTCAACAGGTGGGGGTTCCGTTTTGCGTGCGGTAAATCGCAAGCACCTACGTGATCGCACTCAAGTGGTTTACTTGAAGTCGTCGCCTGACGAGCTTTTCCGCAGGCTGCGTCATGACATTAACCGCCCCCTGCTACAAGTGGCAGATCCTCTAACGCGCCTTCGTGACCTGTATGCAGTGCGTGACCCGTTGTACCGTGAAACGGCCAACTTCGTGATAGAGACTGGCCGCCCGTCCGTTGCAACACTGGTCAATATGATCATTATGCAACTCGAATTATCAGGCGTGCTCAGCGGGCAGTAGGGCGTGGATAGTGGCGAGAATTTGCTTGGTGTTACACACGTGGCTGTCGTTGCTACCCTAAACTAAGACCCGTATGAAAACAGACAACAACTTTATGACGGTTGCGATTGACCTGGGTGAAAGAAGCTACCCCATTCTCATTGGTAGTTCACTGTTTGATGACCCTGCCACCTATTCAAATTTGCCCCATGCAACCACTGCAGTCATCGTTACAAATGAAACGATAGGGCCTTTGTATGCCCATCGTTTACAGGCTGCACTGTTGACGCAATTCAAAACGATACACGTTGTGACTCTGCCCGATGGCGAGGCGTTCAAGACTTGGCAAACCCTCAATCTGATTTTTGATGCCTTGCTTACCAATGGCTGCGACCGTAAAACCGTGCTTTTTGCACTGGGCGGCGGCGTGGTGGGCGATATGACCGGGTTCGCAGCAGCCAGCTACATGCGGGGTGTTCCTTTCGTCCAAATACCCACCACACTACTGGCTCAAGTCGACTCATCCGTGGGGGGCAAGACAGCGATTAATCATCCGCTTGGTAAAAATATGATTGGCGCGTTTTATCAACCAGTTTTGGTGGTTTGTGATCTAGACACACTCAAGACGCTTCCTGCTCGTGAACTTAGCGCGGGCCTGGCTGAAGTCATCAAGTACGGTCCAATTGCAGACTTGGCATTTTTTGACTGGATTGAATCCAGTCTGTCGCTGTTGTTGGCGCGAGATTCGGTGGCGTTGGCCTACGCAGTGAAGCGAAGCTGTGAAATCAAAGCGTGGGTTGTGGCTCAAGACGAGCGAGATTTTGGCTTGCGAGCCATTCTTAACTTTGGGCATACGTTTGGTCACGCCATCGAAACAGGCATGGGGCATGGCAAGTGGTTGCACGGAGAAGCGGTAGGCTGCGGCATGGTGATGGCCGCCAATTTATCGCTCAAACTTGGGTTAGTGGATGCCCAATTGGTTAAGCGGCTGACGGCATTGATTGAAATGTCCGGTTTGCCGATTCGTGGGCCACGCTTGCCAGCGGGAACCAACCGCCCGGGCGTGTCGAGTGGAGAAAGATACCTTGAACTTATGCGGGGTGACAAGAAATCCGAGGCTGGCGAGATTAAATTTGTGGTAATCGATGGTCCGGCGAAAGCATCAGTTCGCGGCGCGCCCGACGCGATGGTGCTAGAAGTGATCGAATCAGTATGTGTATGACGTTGGTCATGAGCTGAGCTGATATTTCATTTGAAAATTGCGCAGTGCACCTTATGAAATTACGTGGTTTGTCCGCACTATTGAGCTGCTGTTTGGTGATGGCCATGGGCAACGCCTGTGCAACGTTAGGACAAATTTTAGTGATTCAACAGTCGCCAGGAATCAGTATAAAAAGGGCGATGACTCCCAATGCCATTTCGCCGGGCGCCTACACCGTGAGTGAGTCAATGCTGGAAAGCGGAACAACGGTCAAGGAGTTCATAGATGCCCAAGGGATGGTTTTTGCGGTTCAGTGGGTTGGGCCCGTCATGCCTGAGCTTGATGATCTTTTGGGGACACACTTCAAGACATTTCAATCGCACACCAAGCAAATGCGATCGCAGGGTCAGTTCCGAACGGCAGTAAATATGGCCCGTAGCGATGTCGTTGTTCGCTCCAATGGACGCATGCGCAATTATTTCGGTAACGCCTATATTCCCACGCTGGTCCCTACCCAAGTCAATATCAATGACATCCTTCAATAATGCACTGCACGGGCTGTTGGCTATTGCAATCTGTGGTTTGACGGCTTGCGGTGGTGGGAGCGGTGCAAACGCACCCGTGGTGGTGCAAAGTCCGGTGTCCGGTCTCAATGTGCTCAATATCTTGGTGGACACCGGCCCTGCCGGGACGACAGGTAACGTGAATCGCCTATATACCGAGGTCACTGTTTGCCAGGTTGGTGGCTCACAATGTCAGACCATCGACCATGTCCTTGTGGATACTGGTTCCACCGGTCTGCGCATTCTGTCTAGTGCGTTGTCGTCAACACTGGCGTTGACTAAGCTGACTGGTATTGGGGGCTTCCCGCTGCTGAATTGCGCCAGGTTTGTAGATGGCACATTTGCGTGGGGTCCTGTGGTTTCTGCCGATGTAAACCTGGGGGCCAAAACGGTTTCCGGTTTGCCGGTTCAGATCATCGCCGACCCGGCATTTACAGGCCTCGCGGCAGCATGCTCGACGGGTACCGCCATTACTTCTGCCGCCACATTGGGCGCAAAAGGCATTATCGGTTTGGGCTTACTCAAAGAGGATTGCGGCGGCAATTGTGTAAACACCGTCAACAACCGCGTTTATTTCACGTGTACCAGCGCCGCCTGTAGCGCTGCGGTTGGCAGTGTTGCGGTCCTCAGCAAGCAGTTAAAAAATCCGGTGCCGCTTTTTACCTCAGACAATAATGGTGTAGTCATTGACTTGCCTACAGTTCGCGCACCTGGTCAAGCGACCTTGAGCGGTTCTTTGTATTTCGGAGTCAACACACAAGCCAACAATCAGTTCACTTCAGGTGCAGTTTTAACAACCAGCGCGACGGGATTGGTCAGCACCGTGTTTGAAGGTAGAACATTGAGTAACAGCTTTATCGACACTGGGTCGAACGGCATTTACTTTGACTCCAGTGCGATAGCCCGTTGCGTGGGTGCCGGAGCTATCGGCTTTTATTGTCCTGCTTCAACCACTGCAGTGACGGCCCGGTTAGTTGGCCGAAACGCAGTAACGGTTCCCATCACGTTTTCAGTCGACAACGCTTCTGCCCTATTTGCAAGTGGCGCCAACACTGCCATTCCAACTTTGTCCGGGACTATCAACGATGCACTTATCTTTGACTGGGGACTGCCATTTTTCTTCGGTCGAAAAGTATTCATCGGTATCGAAGGGCAAGTTTCTGCGATTGGCACTGGACCTTACTACGCATTTTGAGTTTATCGGCTGCGCTCAAATTGTCCCTTCGACAGGAATCGAACCTGTATTTAGCACTTAGGAGGCACTCGTTCTATCCATTGAACTACAAAGGGAAGGCGAGATTGTAGGTGTATGCGGTCGCGGGCTGCACATCAGACTTGAATCAGCCAATGGTCCCGAATTCAATACGACCTTTAATTGGCGCTGAAGAAACATGCGAATGTCGGTGGGCGCAATCATCTCAATGTCAAAAGCTAGGAGTGCACTTAAAGCCGGGACACCCTCACAACCTGCGCTGGTTGCGCCGCCGCCTATTTTGACAACAGCCGCATCGCCTCTTCCAATCCCTTGATGGTGAGAGGGAACATGCGCTGGTTCATGATTTGCTGCACCACGCTGATGCTCTGCCGGTATTGCCACACGCCTTGAGGCTCGGGGTTGATCCAGGCAAATTTGGGGAATGCACTGGTCAGGCGTTGCAACCACTCAACGCCAGCCTCATCGTTGTTGTATTCCACACTGCCACCTGGCTGCAAAATCTCATAGGGACTCATGGTGGCGTCACCAATGAAGATGAGCTTGTAGTCTTTGTTGTACTTGCGGATGATGTCCCACGTTGCAAACTTCTCGCTAAAGCGGCGACGGTTGTTCTTCCACATGAAGTCATACACGCAGTTGTGGAAGTAGTAAAACTCCATGTGCTTGAACTCGGTCTTGGTGGCCGAGAACATTTCTTCGACACGTGCAATATGCTCGTCCATGGTACCGCCCACGTCCATGAGCAGCAGCACTTTCACGTTGTTGTGGCGCTCAGGTCGCATTTTGATGTCTAGCCAGCCCGCATTGGCCGCAGTCTTGCTGATGGTTTCGTCCAGGTCCAACTCTTCCTCATGGCCTTCACGGGCAAACTTGCGCAGTCGGCGCAGGGCTACTTTGATATTGCGCGTGCCCAGCTCTTGCGTGTCGTCGTAGTCTTTGTAGGCGCGTTGGTCCCATACTTTCACTGCGCTCTTGTTACGGCTCTTATCCTGGCCGATGCGAATGCCTTGCGGGTTTTGCCCGTAGGCACCAAAGGGTGACGTGCCGCCCGTGCCAATCATTTTGCTGCCACCTTCGTGGCGTTCTTTTTGCTCTTCAAAACGTTTCTTGAGTGTCTCCATCAACTCGTCCCAGCCCATTTTCTCGATCTTGGCTTTTTCTTCGGGACTCAGCTCCAGCTCCAGGTTTTTGCGCAGCCACTCCAAAGGGATGTCTTTGGTGAAGTCGGCAATCATTTCCACGCCCTTGAAATAGGACGCAAAGGCGCGGTCAAACTTGTCGTAATGCTTTTCGTCCTTGACCAGCGCTGTACGGCTCAGGTAATAGAAGTCGTCAATCTTGTAACCGCTTGGCTCGTCTTCGCCTTCCGGTTCGGGTGCCATTGGCCCCACCACACCTTTTTGAAGAGCTTCAAGCAAGGTGAGGTATTCCTTGACTGAGACCGGTAACTTAGCCGAGCGCAGTGTGTAGAAAAAGTCAATGAGCATGGTGATTTCCTCTCA
>JANOLC010000112.1:0-2659 GCA_031419575.1 Burkholderiales bacterium
CTGAGCTTCCGCCCAAGTACATGGCCATGCTGCGTGCATCTTCCAGGGGGCTGCCAAACTGCTGGGCGTAAAAATCAACCGCCAGACGACCCAGGCAGGCCAGGTCAAACGGTCGGTTGGAGGGGAACTGAAATGTGCGCATGAGTGCCCTGAGGGTTAAGAGTTTTCTATTTCAAATTATAGAAATATTCCTATTCACTTGCAAACATATTTCCATTAGAATTCAATAAAGAAAATATTTTCTGATTTGCAAATCCGTTGCAAATTTACTTTAAACCCGCTTGTTTTTGACGCCTTCCGTGCCCATGATTGCGATTCACTCACCCCGTCGGAGGCACTGTGGCTAAGGCAACCGCTGCCTCAGAAATTGCGAATGTTGACCAGCTCATCAAGCGCATCACGACGGAGTTTGAGTCCTTAAGCAAGCAACTTAAAGTCATCGCGCTGCACATTGAGCAAAACCGCGCCCATTTTGGGCTGGAGGGCATCCAGAGCATTGCCGACCAGTGCAACGTGCAACCGTCAGCCGTGGTGCGTTTTGCCAAACACTTTGGCTTCTCCGGGTTTTCAGAGATGCAGGTTCTCTTCCGCGACGGCCTGACGCGGCAGCTGTCACCTCATAAAAACTACACGTCACGCATTCGCGAGGCCATCAACGCTGGCGCAGGCAACCTGACCAGTGCCGACATTGCCGATGAAATCATGGGCGACAGCGTGACGGCTATGCGCGCCCTGCAGCACCGCATGGATCGCAGCGCGTTCAAAAAAGCGGTGGACCTGGCGGCAGCGGCAGACACCCTCTGGATTGCCGCATCGCGCCGCTCGTACCCGGTCGCGGTGTACCTGGACTACGCCCTGCAGCACACCGAGAAGCGCATCAACCTGATCTCCGGCATCGGCAGCATGCACCTGGGGCAGGTGCGGTCGGTGCGCACCGGCGATGTGATGATTGCCATCTCGTTTGCACCGTATGCCGAAGAAACGCTGATGGTGGTGCAGGCCGCCGTGCAACGGGGCGCCAAGGTGCTGGCCATCACCGACAGCCTGATGAGCCCGTTGGCGCGTCTGGCCAAAATAACGCTAGTCGTTGAGGACAACGCCACCCTGGGCTTTCGCTCGCTCACCAGCACCATGGGGTTGGCCCAAAGCCTGTTCGTGGCGTTGGCTTACAAGACGGGCTTTGGCCCAGCCGCTTAGTGGCGGTGTGCCATTCAAAATGATCAGCAGCATCAACCTCGTCCACTGATTTATTCACTCACTCATTCTTAGGAGAACTCATGAAAAACGTTGCAATTTTCGGCGCAGGCCGCATCGGTCGCATTCACGCAGGCAACCTGGCGGCACTCTCAGGCGTCAGCCTGAAGTATGTGTGCGACCCGGTCGCGGCGGCGGCGGCCGATCTGGCCCAGACGCACGGCGCGACGGTCTCAACCATCGAGGCCGTGTTTGCAGACCCCAGCATCGATGTGGTGGCGATTGCCTCCAGCACCGACACCCACAGCGACCTGATCACGCGGGCGGCCAAAGCGGGTAAACAGATTTTTTGCGAGAAGCCAATTGACCTGTCAGTGTCTCGCGCCGAGGCCTGTGCCGCAGCGGTCAAGGCGGCCAATGTGGCCTGCATGATTGGTTTTCAGCGCCGCTTCGACCCCACCTTCAACGAGGCCCGCACGCGCATGGACCGCGGCGAGATCGGCAATCCTGAAATGCTGGTCATCACCAGCCGCGACCCCGGCGCCCCCCCGGTCGAGTACATCAAGGTATCGGGCGGTATTTTTCGCGACATGTTGATCCACGACTTTGATGTGTTCCGCTGGATTTTGTGCGCCGACGGTGACGAGGCCGCCTGGCTCAGCGCCACGGGCTCGGTGCTGACCAACCCGGACATCGCTGCCACCGGCGACATGGACTGTACTGCCGTCACCATTCGCACGAAGAAGGGCCGCCTGTGCCAGATCAACACCACCCGCCGCGCTGCCTACGGCTACGACCAGCGCTTTGAAGTGCTGGGCTCCACCGGCATGTTGCAATGTGGCAACCACACCCCCAGCGAAGTCCAGCAATGGAGCGCCAACGGCATTCTGGCCGACAAGCCCGAAGCCTTCTTCTTGCAGCGCTACGCAGCGGCCTACAGGCTGGAAGTCACCCATTTCTTTGAGTGCCTGCAAACCGGCGCACCGTTCAGAACCACCATCGCCGACGGCGTAGCTGCCCAAAAGCTGGCAGATGCGGCCACCGAGAGCTGCAAGAGCGGTCAGCCCATCAAGTTTTAACCGCCTAAACTTACTACTATAAATATAGCAAACTATTGATATTCGACGGGGACTTGAAGCACTTTTTACTTAAGAAATCGCGGTGAGGCGCTCCAGCGCCTCCTGGTACTTGGCTGCGGTCTTGGCAATCACCTCGTTGGGCACGCGTGGCGCGGGAGGTGTTTTGTCCCAGGGCTTGTTGTTGATCTGCACCTGCTCCAGCCAGTCGCGCACAAACTGCTTGTCGTAGCTGGGCGGGTTTAGCCCCTGCTCAAAACTGGCCAGGTAACTCTCCGCGGGCCAGAAACGTGATGAGTCAGGGGTCAACACCTCGTCCATCAAAGTCAGCGTACCCTGCGCGTCGAGGCCAAATTCAAACTTGGTATCGGCAATGATGATGCCTTTGG
>JANOLC010000113.1:0-3038 GCA_031419575.1 Burkholderiales bacterium
CGAGTTGCCGCTTTAAACGGCTCCAAGTTAAATCCCGTTCGGGTTGAGCTTGTCGAAGCCCCTCCGACAAGCTCAGGGTGAACGGTTTATTCAAGCTCAGCCCGAACAGGAATCCAAATGCAATTGGGCCAAATTAGTAGCGCCTACTACTGCGACGCCAAATCAGGGTCAGCGCCACCACGGCAATGCCGCAAAAGCAAAGGAATGACCAATTGGCGATAGAGCCGCCCAGAAAAGTCCAGTCTACCTTGCTGCAATCACCCCCGCCTTTGAAAATCATGGGAATGGCGCGTTGCAGGGGAAAGGTCTCGATCATTCCGTAGAAGTCACGTCCGCAGGAAGCCACTTCAGGCGGGTACCACTGCAGCCAGCTCTGGCGCGCAGCTACAAAGGCACCGAAACCTGAAGTGAGAAAAAGCAGGGTTGCACCACCGATTTGTACATCTTTTCGGCCCGCAGTCCCCGTCAATGCTGCAAATATTGCTACCAAAACCAGAGCATATCGCTGCACAATGCACATCGGGCAAGGCTCCAGCCCGGTCACGTGCTGCAGGTACAAACCAAAAGCCAGCAGTGCGATACAACCCAGGCTAACGAGAGTAAACACGCGGCGGGGGGTGCGGTCAAACAGATTGAGGATGAAGGTCAAGATTCTTGGTTTCCGAGAAAAGGCCAATGAGGCCGGGCCGCCCATTCATGATGGCAGAAAGGGACCGGAGGTACCAAACTTGGTCTTCACCTCTGACAGTAAGTTCCGGGCTTATTGCTCGGCAAAGGCCCGCTCGATGACAAAGTCACCCGGCTTGCTGGTGTTGCCCTCTTTGAAACCACGGCTCTCCATCATGTGTTTCAGGTCACGCAGCATGCCGGGGCTACCGCAGATCATCACGCGGTCTTGCGCAGCATCCAGCGGTGGAAGGTTCAGGTCGTCATGCAATTTTCCGTTGTCCAGCAAAGTGGTAACCCGACCTTGGTTGATGAACTCTTCGCGTGTCACCGTGGGGTAATAACTAAGTTGTTGAGCCACCATTTCACCCAAAAACTCGTGGGTTGGCAGGTGTTCGGTCAGGTACTCGCGGTAGGCCAGTTCATCGACCTCGCGCACACCGTGCACCAGAATGACCCGCTCGAACTTTTCGTAAGTGGCAGGGTCGCGCACGATGCTCATGAACGGCGCCAAGCCCGTGCCCGTCGACAGCAAATACAGCCGTTTGCCTGGCAGCAGGTAATCAATCAGCAAGGTGCCGGTGGGTTTGCGACCAATCAGCACGGTATCACCGGGTTGAATATGCTGAAGGCGTGAGGTCAACGGGCCGTCCGGCACTTTGATGCTCAAAAATTCGAGGTTCTCTTCGTAGTTGGCACTGGCAATGCTGTAGGCCCGTAGCAGGGGTTTGGTCTCAGTGGCCAGGCCAATCATCGTGAAATGGCCGTTGCTGAAACGCAGTGCGGGGTCACGCGTGGTGGTGAAACTGAACAGCTTGTCGGTCCAGTGGTGCACGGTCAAAACCCGTGCTTCGTGAAATGCGCTCATGGAGTTATTGATTTTTTCAAGACGTGAACCAGGGCAAAGTAAGCCTGGGTTCAGGCTTTGCCCATGAGTCGAAGCCAACGCCCTCAAGGCGCTGCTTGCTTCCAACAATCAGCCTTTGGCTTCGTCCAGCGCTTTACACGATGGCGCGCAAACGGCTTGCGCCTTGCCTAGCACCTTGCGGGTGCCCATCAGCGAGCGCGCCCTGTGCTTGCCGCACAAGAAACACGACATGGTGGCCCCGCCAAACGACGCGGCAGCCGCGAAGGGGGAACCCGAAACTTTGGATTTGTAACGCAGGCCGTCTGGAAGGACGGCGGTTTTTGCTTCAGCTCTTGCCATTGACCAGACCTTCAGTTGTTAATTCAATTACTAGGGGTAGGCATTGATTATCGCTTACCTGTGAAACATTGATAAAGTCGCGGGTTGAATCCAGATCAACATCGACTGAGATTTTTACTTTTTCACCCCGTCAAAGACCCACAAAAGGCTTCACCATGGCACGTACCGTCAACTGCATCAAACTCGGAAAAGAAGCTGAAGGGCTCGACTTTGCCCCCTACCCCGGCGAGCTGGGTAAGCGCATTTGGGAGGGTGTCAGCAAGGAAGCCTGGGCCGCCTGGCTCAAGCACCAAACCATGCTGGTCAATGAAAACCGCCTCAACCTCGCTGATGCACGGGCACGGCAATATCTGGCGCGCCAAATGGAAAATCACTTTTTTGGCGATGGTGCCGATGCGGCGCAAGGCTACGTGCCGCCCAGCGCTTGAAAATTCTTGAAACCAACTTCGGCAATGGCGAGAATTTTCTGCGCCATTGGATGGGTTGGCGGGCCAGCCATAGTGCTGGCCCACACGATGCTGCGGCCCAACCTGGCCATATCACGGAGTTGCTTCATTACGTCGCCCTGGTTACCCAACCGATTGATGTCTTATCGCTAAAGCGGCCGTCAATCACGCAGCCCGGCAAAGCCCCCCCAGGTCAGGAACTTGCCAGCGATTTCGGCAACCACTGTGCCAATGAATTGGCAGCGCAATGTGATGGGCTGGTGCCCGGTTTTCATCGACTGATGTTCGAGGGTGGCCAGGTGCTGCTCACATTGTGCGTGGGTGACTTGAAAACCCAGCTCAAGGCATTGCAGTTTGAGGCTGATGCAGTCGTTTTAGCCGGCCGGCCGCGCGACGCATCTGCAGAATCACCGCGGAACCAATGGGATGAGTGGGACATTTGGGCCGTCAAGTCATTGGCCAAGTGTTGCCGCAGAGGCACCAGCGTGACCTGCACATCGCCCTGTCCTGAACTGCTGACGCGGCTGCACCAATGTGGCTTTGAGATGGTGCAGCAATCCGCAAACACGACGGAATGCGCCACCGGAACCACAATGGATAGCACCAGGTTTGTGGGGAACTACAGCCCCCAATGGAAACTGAAAAATTCACATGCCCCGGCAATCCATCGTGCCATACCCGTGAAACCGGGGCATTGCGTGGTAATCGGAGCCGGTTTG
>JANOLC010000114.1:0-2712 GCA_031419575.1 Burkholderiales bacterium
TGGGTTGCGGCATGGTTGGTGCATTGCGTTTTGTTGCCATTTCTGATTGCCGTGTCCGTTACGCGGTAACGCTGGCTGAAGCAGGTTCGAGTTTGCTGGCCCGCTTGTTATCGCGTAACGTGGCGCCCTTCAAGTCAATCCTGTGACTGCTGTGCACGATGCGATCCAGAATGGCATCGGCCAGCGTTGGATCGTCCAGATAGGTGTGCCAGGCCTTGACTGGCAGTTGGCTGGTGATCAATGTCGAGCGTGTGCCCACCCGGTCATCGAGCACCTCCAGCAGATCATTGCGCTCGGGGGCTCCCATCGGCGAAATCGCAAAGTCGTCAATCACCAGCAGATCGAGCTTGGCCAGTTGACTCATGCGTCGCGCAAAGCTGCCATCGCCATGGGCCACATGCAACTCATCAAAGAGCCGGCCAGCACGCACGTACAGCACCGAGAAACCGGCCCGTGCCGCCTAGTGTGCCAGTGCACACCCAAGCCAGGTCTTTCCGCAACCGGTGGCGCCAGTGATCAGCAGATTCTGGGCGTTGCGCAGCCAGTCGCCCCCGGCCAATGCCGCCACCAAGGAGCGATCCAGGGATCGGCTGGCGCGCCAATCAATGTCCTCGATACAGGCGCTGCTCACCTTGAGTTTGGCGGCCTTGAGCAGGCGCTCCACCCGACGGTTATCGCGCCAGGCGAGCTCGCGCTGCACCAGCAGGGAGAATCGCTCGTCAAAGCCCAGCGCCGCCGCTGCGGTACTGGTGGCTTGTTCTTCGATGGCGTGCACCATGCCGTCCAAGCGCAGGCTGCGCAGTTGAGTGAGGGTGTGTTCGTTCATGGGAATCCTGTCTTGTTTGGGTTGCGCTGTATTGGTTTTGCTTGAGGTCATCGAGGGTGGCTTCAATGGAAATACTCCGAGCCACGGATGTTTTCGTGGATCGGTAGCGCGCCAGGCGTCGTGCTTGGCAAGTGGTGCTGGCGGTCCAAGCCACTCTTGAGAATCGAGGCCACGCTGCGGTAGGTCAGCGAGCGAATGGCTACCGCACGGGTGCACGCCGCCTCCAGGCGCGCGGGCGTGTATTCACGCCCCAAGCGCTGCAAGCCCAGACACGCCCGGTAACCCTGCTCCGGGTGGGCACGGTGTTCAAGCTGCCAGGTCACCACCTGGGCTGTGCTGACACCAATGCGTAGACCCCAGTCGATGAGCTTTTGTGGCGTCCATTCCAGATGGGCACGGTGCGAGGCGGGCATGTGCTCGGCAAGGGTGGTGTGTTGGCCCTTGCGGTGACTCAGGGCGTGGCAAGCCACGCGCTTGTTCGATGAGAAGCATTCCACCAGGCTGGCCGTCACGCGCAGCTCCACCGTGGTGCGCACCAGGGTATGCGGCACGCTGTAGTAGTGGGCCTCGAACTCGACGTGGTAGTCGATGTTGACCTTGGCGGATTTCCAGCGAAAGATCTCAAAGCGCTTGGCCGGTAGGGCTTGCAAGGCGGGAGCATCAAGCTGCTCGAAGGCGCTACGCCTGCAGCCGGGCAGCTTTTTGAAGGCGCGCTGGTTGAGGTCGGTCAGCAGCAGGGCAATGGCGCAGTTGAGTTCCACAAGCGTAAAGAACTTGCGATTGCGCAGACGCGCCAGTATCCAGCGCTCCACCACCAAGACGGCGTTCTCGACCTTGGGTTTGTCTCTGGGGTGGGCGGGACGCGCGGCCAGCAGGGCGCAGCCGTAGTGGGCTGCGAATTCTTCATACAGGCGGTTGTTTTGCGGGTCATAGCGGTCGGGGTTCTTGACCAGTGCGCGGGTTTGATCGGGCACGATCAGGCGCGGCACACCACCGAAGAACTCCAGTGCCAGCACCTGGGCACCAATCCAGTCGGCGGTAGTCTGGCGTGCGGTGGCACAGGCGAAGGTGTAGTTTGAGGCGCCAAAGGTGGCCACGAAGATCTGCGCCTTGGTGATCTCGCCGGTGGCCGCATCAACGATGGAAACGGTTTGACCGGCGTAATCGACGAACAGCTTCTCACCGGCAATGTGGATTTGGCGCATGGAGCGTTTGAGGCCCATCGCCCACTCCCGGTATTTGACGCAAAAGCTGGTGTACTTGAACGCCAGATCGTTGTCTTTGGCATATTCCTCCCACAGCAGTTGCAGGGTGACGCCGGCGCGTTTGAGCTCTTGGTGCACGCTGGCAAAGTTCGGCGCCAGTTGTTTGCTGTTACGCGGTAACGCTGGGCGGTACAGGCGGGCCTGAAGTTCTTCATCGCTGAGGGTTTGGGCAACCGTCCAGTCAACCCCGGCCACGCGGGCCAGCGACATGTACTTGCCCACCACGCTTTTGGATATCTTGAGGGTGCGCCCGACCTCGTGGTAGCTCAGGCCTGCAGATAAGTGCAGGCGAAGGGATTCTCGTATTTGACGCATGGTGATTCTGTTGGTTGGCATGGGCTCATTCATAAAAGAGTGGCGAGCCTATGCCTGTTTCAAAAAATCACTTGTGCGTATCCCCCCCAAATATCGTCCACGATCACGCTGAAACAGCGTCCACGATCAGCTTGAAACGCCGTCCACGATGGGCTGAAATATGCAACTTGCCCACTGTGCGCAAGCAGCTCAAGAATTACGAACGGATGAAGCTGCTGATGGATCGTTGGATCGAATTGGCAACGGAGTTGTCAAACCTGAGATTGGTCAAAGAGATCGCCCCAAAAGCTGGGAAAACTTAGCACT
>JANOLC010000115.1:0-3405 GCA_031419575.1 Burkholderiales bacterium
CGGATGTCATACACCTGCTCAAACCCCAGTGACTTGCCGCGCATCTTCTTGACGATGCTGTAGATGTGTTTGGGACGGCCTTGCACGGTGCAGGTGATGCCCTCGGCTTTCAAATCCCGTTCGATCTGGGTGCGCAATTGCTGCACATAGGCTTCACGTTCGGTGCGTTTTTCGTCCAGCAGGCGCGCCACCTGGCGGTAGGTGTCGGGCTCCAGAAAGCGGAACGACAGGTCTTCCAGCTCCCACTTGATCTCCCAGATACCCAGTCGGTTCGCCAGCGGCGCAAACACCTGCAGGGATTCGCGCGCCAGGCTGGGCGACACCGGTAGTTTGCTGGCCGCATAGTGGCGCAGCGTTTGCAGGCGTGAGGCCAGCCGCAGCATCACCACCCGCAGATCTTTGGAGAACGCCAACAGCATCTTGCGCACGTTCTCGGTCTGCGCGGCAGCGGTTTGCGCCATCGGCATGGCGGTGATGCGTTTGCCATCGACCGCGTGGGCGGCGCGCGCTTGGCGCTGCACCTTGACCAGCTTGTTGGTCTCTACGGCCAGCGCGGCAAAGTGGTCACCAAAGGCCTTGGCAATCACCTCCTGCGGCTTGGTCAGGTGTTCGCAGGCATACACCAGATAGATGGCTGCCTGCATCGCCTCGGAGCCGCCAATGGTGCCCAGGATGGCTGCCACAGCATCGGCGTGAGCCAGCGTATTTTCGTCGGTGTCCAGCGTCTCGATGGCCAGCAGCGGCTCGGCAAAGGCGCGCGCGCGCGTCAGTGCGTTGGTCTGATCGGGCAGGCCCTGAGACGTGGCGGCGATGAGCTTGGGTTGGCTAGCGGGGCTGGCCGACTCAGTGGGACGGCTTTTCATGCGTCAAAACTGACTTTTAGCGTCATTTATGCGTCAAACAGGAAGGAAGTCCCTGCCAGTACTTGATTGTTAGCTATGAATGTAGGAGCGTGACCAACCCCGTCGAATTCCAACAGGCGCGCTTTGGGGCCGCGCTGGGTCATGGCCAGTGCTGTCTCGTGCAGTAGCAAATCAGACTGGGCGCCGCGCACCAGCAGCGTGTCGGCGGTGATCTGGTCATAGAGCTGCCACAGCATGGCCTCGCCCGCATCGGCTGACTCTTTGGTCACCGTGCGAAACGGCACGGCGATGGCAGGGTCGTAATGCAAGGTGACGGCACCTTGCCCGTCAGGCACAGGCTTCACCATGTGGCGTGACAGCGCCAGCCACTGTTCGGGCGTGTGCGGGCCAAAGCTGGTGGAGATGGCCCACATGGCGGTGGCAGCCTGCTCGACCGAGGCAAACCGGGGGGCATTACCCAAATACATGCCGATGCGCTGAATGGCTTCCCACTGAATCACCGGGCCTACATCATTCAGCAGCAGCTTACGCACCGGCACGGGCAGTGGAAGCCCCGGCTGGCCACACACCACCATGCCAATCAGCCCACCCATGCTGGTGCCCACCCAGTCAAGCACCGTAGGTTTTAGCTGTGCCAGCAAGGCCAGCATGTCGGCCGCGTAGGCGGGAATTTGATAGCCCATGGGGTCTTTCAGCCAATCGCTCTGGCCCCGGCCCACAACGTCCGGACACACCACCCGCACGTCGCTGCCACCCCGCGCCACCAGTGCCTGGGCCAGCACGTCAAAATCACGCCCCTGGCGCGACAGTCCATGCACGCAGACGATGACGTGACCCGCGTCGGGGTTGCCCCATTGCCAGTAAGCCATGCGGTGGCCGCCATTGGTGTCAGGACAGAAAACGTAGTTCAGTGTCGGTTCAGTCATAGTCAGGCGTGCGTCACATCCGTGTTTGATAATGGCACCATCCTACTGGAATCCCCCCTTATTTTTAGAAAGCATACGCATGTTGCAAGGTAAAACTGCCCTCGTCACCGGCTCCACCAGCGGCATTGGCCTCGGTATTGCCAAGGCCCTGGCCCGCCAAGGTGCCAACATTGTCTTGAACGGTTTTGGCGATGTGGACGGCCCCAAGGCTGAAATTGCCGCTTTGGGCGCCCAAGTGGCCTACCACGGCGCTGACATGAGCAAGCCCGTCGAGATCGCCGACATGATGGCGTTCGCCGCCACCACCTTTGGGCAGGTAGACATTTTGGTCAATAACGCCGGTATTCAGCACGTGGCCAGGATTGAAGACTTTCCCATCGAGAAGTGGGACGCGGTGATCGCCATTAACCTATCCAGCACCTTCCACGCCACACGTTTGGCCTTGCCGGCTATGAAAGCGTCGAACTGGGGCCGCATCATCAACGTGGCGTCCGCCCACGGCCTGGTCGGTTCGCCCGAAAAGTCTGCTTATGTGGCCGCCAAACACGGCGTGGTCGGCCTGACCAAGGTCACAGCGCTGGAAAACGCCACCACCGGTGTGACCTGCAACGCCATTTGCCCCGGCTGGGTGCTGACGCCATTGGTGCAAAAGCAGGTGGATGCCAAGGCTGCCGCCCAGGGCATTACCAATGAAGCGGCCACCAAACAGTTGTTGGGCGAGAAAGAGCCTTCCATGCAGTTCACCACGCCTGAAGAGTTGGGCGAGCTGGCGGTGTTTTTCTGCTCGGCCGCTGGCAATAATGTGCGCGGTGTGGCGTGGAATATGGATGGCGGCTGGGTCGCGCAGTAATTTCGGAGTAGGCTGCCTACCATGGCTGATTAACTCCCTCGGGTTTACTCCATGTCGATAAATTTTACAAACCCAAACGGCTCGTATGGGGTTGATCTTAGTTGCTTGGCCCAAAAACAAACCATCAGCAACGCGACACATCGCCTGAAATCCGACGCTTGTGGATTTGAGGCCATCAAAAGACAAATTCGACCCAATTTGCATCACCATTCATGTTATTCGGAGCGGGTTAACACCATGTCGGCAGGCATTACAACTCCAGCATAAATTCTGCCCCGCTACAGCCAAGATTCTGATGGCGCAAAAATTGCGTCATGACTGACACCAGTCTCCGATTTGCCTTCGGGCCACTCAACAACACCTTTGCGAGGTTCCATGTCTGTCTTTAAAAAGTTTCTCCTAGGCGTAGTGATTGCCGTCGTCACCCACGTGTCGCACGCCAGCTTGACACAAGTTTCAAGCCGCTCTTCCATTGGAGTGGGCTACACGATTGATTGGGCTGGTTTTGGTGTTGATCAAACCGCAGTGGTGTCGGGCTCGTCACTTGGAGGGGTGACTGTTGCAGGTGCGAGCGTGTTCGCTGTATTCAGTGGCGCCACATTCAATGCAGACTTCTCTGCGAGCGACAGCATCTTGTCCGTTTTTGACATCGATGCTGGAAACCCGGTAGCCGGTGTGTTCAGCCTCTCATTTGCGAGTGCCGTCCGCTCGGCCGGTGCGCAAGTTCAGGCTAATTTTGAAGGCTTGTTCAGCGGCTCTATTGAAG
>JANOLC010000116.1:0-6333 GCA_031419575.1 Burkholderiales bacterium
GCTGCTGTGGTCCCGGCCCCTACGCTCAAGGCCGCCGTCGAAATGCTCTCACAGGGAAAGTTGGAGGCATTCGCTACAAACAAGGCGATCCTCTTTGAAATGGCCGAAAGTCTGCCTGGCTCGCGTGTTCTCGACGGTCGATGGGGAGTTGAACACTTGGCTATCGCGATTCCCAAGGATCGTGATCAAGGCATGTCCTACATGCGAAAGTTCGTCGAGGACGCAAATTCCCAGGGACTAGTTACGCGCGCCGCAGAACGAGCGGGCCTTCGGGGTACTGTCAAGGCGGAATCGCGCTGATGCTCTCTAACCGGCTCATCGAGACGGACCTTCGCAAGCGGGCTTCGCACGCTTGCTCGGCCGCTCATGGGCGACGTTAGGCGTTCATATGTTTATAAAAAACATTACGTGCTCGATTGGTGTGTCACTGATTGCTCTGATAGCTGGCATCCTTCCACTGTCTGCCAATGCCGAGGCGGGAGTGATCGTTCTCATGACGAGGAAGTGCTTCATCATCAATACCAATAGTGGGTATGTCATCGTTGACGGCTGGGTCTCTGCAAGCAAGGGAGACACAGTAATCGGGGACTTCAACACCTATGGTTCAACAAAAATATTCAACACAAGCGGCACAGATGTTTCTGGCTACTGAAGTTGAAGTTGACCCCATTTCACGGACACCTTATTGTTCAACAAGAAGGAGTCCCCAATGTCAAAACCCCACGCCCCCAAGCCGCCTTACCCGGCGCAATTTCGTCAGCAAATGGTTGAACTGGTTCAGTCCGGTCGCAACCCCAATGAGCTGGCCCGTGAATTTGGCTGCCACGTCACAAGTATCCTGAGCTGGGTGCGCAAAGCGCGGCTGAACCTGCCAGCAGGTGATGCCATACCGGTAGTGCCGCTTGGCACCAGCGAGCGCCAAGAACTCGTGGAGTTGCGCCGAAAGGTGCGCCAACTCCAAATGGAGCGTGACATCCTGTCAAAGGCTACGGCCTGGTTTGCCAACAAAAGCGAGCCGACGCTCACAGCGTCTACGCGCTGATCAAAGCAAATCAGGCCGACCTGCCGGTACGCACCATGTGTGAAACCTTCAAAGTCTCCACCAGCGGCTACTACGACTGGGTAGATCGCGCACCGTGTGCCCGCTACAAGGCCAATGCGGCCCTGGCGGTACAAATCTATAACGCATTCACCGCCAGTGATGAGACCTATGGCATGCCACGCGTTCGCGCTCAATTGCGCGATGAAGGGCTCAAGGCAAGCCGCAAGCGGGTGGCTCGTCTGATGCGTCAAAACCACTGGCGTGGGGTCAGCCGCAGGCGCAGCTACTGCGTGACGACCCAGCGCGACAAGCGCTTGTCGCCAGCCCCTGACCTGGTCAATCGCCAGTTTGTCGCCACCGACATCAACCAGTTGTGGGTGGCCGACATGACGTACTTGCCGACGTGGGCAGGCTTTTTGTACCTGGCAGCGGTCACTGACGTGTTCAGCCGCAAGGTGGTGGGCTGGGCGTTTGGCGTACGCATGACGGCTGATTTGGTGACGCAGGCGCTGAACATGGCCTTGATGACTCGAAAGCCGCAGTCGGTGATTCACCACTCCGACCAGGGCAGCCAGTACACCAGCATCGAGTTTGGCAACCGCTGCAAGCAAATGGGGGTACGCCCCTCCATGGGCAGCGTGGGCGATGCTTATGCTGACTTGGGGTTTTGCCACAACGCCATGGCCGAGAGCTTCTTTGCCACGCTGGAGTGTGAGCTGATTGACCGACGCGTCTGGAAGACCCAGACTGAGGCACGCTTGGCCGTCTTTGCCTGGATCGAGAGTTGGTACAACCCAAAACGCCTTCACTCCGCATTGGGCTACATGTCGCCCATTAACTTTGAGAGGAAGCACAAGGCACAGAAATCACAAACACCGCCACCCGAAGATGGCTTACCCACCGCGTGCTTCGCACCTGTGGACAAGCCTGCACCGTTCATAATCAATCCGGGTTCAGCCACCCATCGCAGCCGATCCCAAGAAGCCTGAATGTGTCCGTGCAAACGGGGCAAGTCCATTCTGCCAGACCGCATCAAGTTCCTTGGGTAAACCTAGGCCATCGCCGAGAGTATCGAACAGTCCATAGGGTAAGCGCACCTCAACACTCAGCGCAGCTTCCTTCACCTCATCCGGCAAGTCATTCTCGTGGCCATCTTCATAGATGACGATTCCAAACTGACCATTCTTCTGATTGAGATACTGCATCCGATGCGGGTTCGCATGGATCGGCCGCATGATGATCCTAGTTGGTGTGATCGTCGCCAACAGCGGCCATGCGCTTTCCGGGTGGGCGTGCCAAATCCGTGCATCCCGATCAACGAGTACGAACGTTTGCAGGAATAGGTCTAAAGCAGGCTGGCCGTTGTTTGTGGTGTGTTCGATGCGGAATGCGGCGTCGAGTACGTCGCTATCGCTGAAAGTTTGTTTCGGTTCCCCAGAAACCTTAGTCATTGCTCGGCCCTTTGTGACTGCATTGCTTTGGTCGATGTAGATAGGTTAACAGGTGATCAGGCTGGCCACCCACAGTGACAGTAGTCTCTCAACTGACCGCTTCTAGGCGGTCGATTTGGGTTTACCACAGCCGGTTCTAGGTCGCGTGACCTCCAACTGCATCTATCGCTTCTTGTCGGCCGCCCATTGCTCAAAAATCGCTTTCAAATTTGAATGTCGGCTAATGGGCTCGCAGCCTGCAACAGCTAATATCCGCTATGGGTCGGGAAGAGCCAGCCATGGCGGCACCCCGAAAGTCAGGTTCCAGCCCACTGCGGACCTAGAGAGGCACCTCCCCATCATCAATATTTGCTTGCGAAGATGCACACCAAGACTTGTGCTTGGCATTGTGCGCATAAGAATAGTCTGCCGGTCTGTTTGTGCAAGAGACCACCGGCAACTCCCCAGTATTGGCCGAATTATGAAACGCGGCCATTCTGGTGTCTTTCGGGCCACTAGGATGAAATCAAGTGATGGATAGTCGATGCGGGATCAAAGCCGCGCTCAAAAGCCAGAAAAGTGCACCTCTGGACAGCCATTCACATCCAACGAGGGAGCGGACAAAAACCAACAAAAAAGCCTACCCAATGACCCGTCCCTACGCATGAAGCGTAGCAAACGCTAACAACGCAGGTTATTGCGCTAACCGCGGCACTAACCACTAGAGCACTAACCGGCGAGAAAAAACGCCGTGGTTGCAGCATGCATGGTTGCAGGCAAGGTTGCAACTGATAGCGCGGGGCTTCAACTTTCGACTTCGGTGACATTTGAGACAGTCACGCGCACGCGCGAGGGAGGCGGGGGTATCCTCAACTTTGGGGAGACATCCTATATACAAGTACGCACCGAGGTACGCAAAGAAAACGATATCGGACCGGAATGCGCCCGGAGGGCTGGAGCGCAACCTTTGTCAACCAACTCCGCAACCTTCTGTACCGCTTGCAGGTTTGACATGGGGGGCGAAAATGCTGACCTTTTGCTGACCTTTTGCTGACTTTCACTGATATCACCAGCCATCTGCTTGGGAGAGTTTGATGGAAAACCTGACAATTTCCTGGTAATGAGAACCCAGCCTAAACCGCTGGGTTTTTTGTTGGCAGCACGTTGTTGGCCGCATAGTCATCAAAAGGAAAAGCCCGTCATCTTTTGACTAACGGGCTTTCCTAAATGGAGCGGTAAAAGAGGCTCGAACGCTCGACCTATACCTTGGCAAGATATCGCTCTACCAACTGAGCGATTCCTGCATATTCATTACAAAACCATGTACTGATGGCTACGCAGTGGCTACACGGGTCTGAAAACAAAAAAGGCTTGCTACTATTTTCATAGCTGCAAACCCTTGTTGGTGTTGGAGGAAGAGGTGGGATTCGAACCCACGGTACCTTACGGTACGCCTGATTTCGAGTCAGGTACATTCGGCCACTCTGCCACTCTTCCAGTTGCTTGTTAAAAGCAAGCCTTAGATTTTAGCAGAAGCCCCTGACTCCTGAAAAGCTTGCAGGGCAGCGGCGATGTCATTGGCGTCAACGCCTTCCGGCACCTGCAACTGAGAGGCAAAAGTTGCCAGCGCCGGGGCCCCCATGGTTTGCAATTGCCGGATGGCCTGGCCCGCATCTTTGGGCGAGTCGAACGCCAGGCTTTGCAGCAGCAACTGGCCTTGTGGGCTGACCAGTTTGAAGTAAAACTTGCCGTCGGTCTCACGGTATTGTTTGAATGTTGATGCGGTTGCCTTGGCCGTTTTGGATTGCGGCGCGGCTGCCTGACTGCGCAGGTCACGCAGGCCCACGGCGTGGCGTAAACGGCCCATGAAGGGTGCTGATGATTGGTGGGCTTTGGTGGCACCGGCGAGCAAAATGGCCTCGATTTTGGCGGGCTCGGCCATCAGGGCGTGGTGGGCCTCGCGCATGGGGGCAATTTCACGGTCGATGCGTTCAAACAGCACCTGTTTGGCATCAGCCCAGGAGATACCGTCCGCGTAGGCTTTGCGCAGCGCGGCGCTCTCGGCATCGCTGGCAAACGCCTGGTAAATGTCATACAAGGCAGAGCCTTCAACGGCCTTGGGTTCTCCCGGCGCGCGCGAGTCGGTGACGATGCCTGCAATCAGCTTTTTGAGTTCTTTGCTGCTGGCAAACAGCGGAATGGTGTTGTCATAACTCTTGCTCATCTTGCGGCCATCCAAGCCCGGCAGCGTGGCGACAGATTCTTCAATGGCGGCCTCCGGCAAGGTGAAATGCTCGCCATAGCGGTGGTTAAAACTCGCGGCCATGTCGCGGGCCATTTCAATGTGCTGAATTTGGTCGCGCCCTACCGGTACTTTATGGGCGTTGAACAGCAAAATGTCGGCGCCCATCAGTACCGGGTACATGAACAAACCGGCAGAAATGTCGGTCTCAGCCTCGGCACCGTTCGCTGTGTTTTTATCAACGGCGGCTTTGTAGGCGTGGGCGCGGTTCAGGATGCCTTTGCCGGTGACGCAGGTTAAAAACCAGGTGAGTTCCGGAATTTCGGGGATGTCAGACTGGCGGTAAAACGTGACACGCTCGGGGTCCAGCCCGGCGGCCAGCCCACTGGCGGCAATCTCCAGGGTGGAGCGCTGGATGCGCGCCGGGTCTTCAATTTTGATGAGCGCGTGGTAGTCGGCCAGAAAGTAATGGCTCTCAACGCCCGCGCGTTGGCTGGCTTGCACCGACGGGCGAATTGAGCCCACATAGTTGCCCAGATGGGGTGTGCCGGAGGTGGTGATGCCGGTAAGGAAGCGAACGGCTTGGTTTGAGGGCGCGGTACTCATAAGACTGGTATTGATAGGGATAAAGGGGCGTGCAGTGGCGGCATGATCTTCAGCGCCACAACGTGTCAACGTGTCAACGTGTCAACGTGTCAACGTGTCAACCAGGCCAGCGGTGACAACACAATGTCCAGAAAACCAAAGGTGAGCGCCATCACCGGCTGCATCCACACGGTGCTGACCACGCCCGCCACCACCAGCGCCATCACAATGAAAAAGCCCCAAGGCTCCACACGCGACACTAGCATCGCCTGGCGCATGGGGAGTAGGCCCACCAGAATGCGCCCGCCATCCAGGGGGGGCAACGGGAACAAGTTAAAGGCAAACATCACTACGTTGACCAACATGCCGCCTTGGCACATCTTGACGAAAAACGGCTCGGTCATGTCGGTGCCGACCAGAGCGTACAACAACACCCCCCAGATCACCGCCTGAAACAAATTGGCCCCCGGCCCGGCCAGTGCGACCCAGATCATGTCGCGTTTGGGATTGCGCAGGTTGCCAAAGCGCACTGGCACCGGCTTGGCATAGCCAAACAAGAAGGCTCCCGATGTGGCGAAGTACAGCATCAGCGGCATGAGGATGGTGCCTACCGGGTCGATGTGCTTGAGCGGGTTGAGCGTGATGCGGCCCAGCGCGTAGGCCGTGTTGTCGCCAAAGTGCCGCGCCGCGTAGCCGTGAGCGGCCTCATGCACGGTGATGGCGAACAGCACCGGCAGGGCGTAAATCAAGACGGTTTGAATGAGTTGGGCAATGTCCATGAACAGAATTGTCTCAAAGTGAATGAAGGCCGCCGCAGCGTTACCGGTTTAAAGGCCTAGCGCTGCCAGTGCCCCGCGGCCCTCGCGAATCACCACGGGATCGGGCCCGGTCAAGTCCACCACGGTGGTGGGTTCCAGCGGGCAGGCCCCTGCATCAATGACGGCGGCTACGTCGTGCTCATAACGATTCCTGATTTCTTGGGCATCGTTCATCGGCTCAGTTTCACCGCGTGCTATCAAAGTTGTAGCTAACAA
>JANOLC010000117.1:0-8520 GCA_031419575.1 Burkholderiales bacterium
GGCCCGGTCGGCTGGGCCGACCAGCTGTTTCACGGTGTCGATGCCAACACGGACCGCCATGCCTGGACCAAGGCGGGCTTTGGCATCATGTTCGATGACTTGGTAGCAGCAGCTTGCGCGCTGCTGGTGATTGCGATTTGGCGGTTTGCGTGATTGAAACTCTGACTTTGCCCAATTCAAGATTGCTATCAAATACAGAGCAAACTATTGATATTTCACGGGGACTTTTGGCTATTTGTCTTGTCAAAAGTCAAAGTATGCTCGCAACCGCCGAAAGCTGCACCGGTGGCATGATCGCCGCCGCCTGCACGGATCTGGGCGGGTCCAGCGCGTGGTTTGAACGTGGCTTTGTCACCTACTCCAACGCGGCCAAAACCGAGCTGCTGGGTGTGCCCGCTGATCTCATTACCCAGCACGGGGCGGTCAGCGATGCAGTGGTGCGCGCCATGGTGCAAGGGGCGATTGCCCGCTCGCACGCTCAAGTGGCAGTAGCCGTCACCGGGGTGGCCGGGCCAACCGGTGGCAGTGCCGCCAAGCCGGTGGGCACGGTGTGGTTTGGCTTTGCCACGCCATCCGGTGTGGTGACTGAGATGCTGTGTTTTGAGGGCGACCGTGCCGCGGTGCGCACTGCCACGGTATGCCACGCGCTGACACGACTGCTGGCGCTTCTAAAAGCTGGCAGTCCGACGTAAATACGGAATGACCACTGAATGAGCCTGGATTTTTGGACAGGGTTTGCCACCGGCTTGGCGCTGATTGTGGCCATTGGCTCGCAAAACGCCTTCGTATTACGCCAGGGCATTCGCCGGGAACACGTCTTGCCCATCGTGCTGTTTTGCGCACTCTCAGATGCCGCCTTGATCATGGCGGGCATTGGCGGCGCGGGGGTGTTCATTCAGGGCAACGCGCTGCTGCTCACCGTTGCCAAATTTGGGGGTGCCGCGTTTTTGGCCGTCTATGGCTTGCTGGCCGCCCAAAGAGCCTGGCGGGGCACTGCCATGCACTTGGAAAACAGCCCTGCCGTCAGCCTGCCTGCCGCCCTGGCGATGTGTTTTGGTTTCACGTTTTTAAACCCCCATGTTTACCTGGACACCATCGTCTTGCTAGGCTCAGTGGGCAACCAACGCGCCCAGCCCTGGGTGTTTGGCTGGGGCGCGTGTTTAGCCAGCCTGAGCTGGTTTTCAGCGCTCGGGTTTGGCGCGCGCTTGCTGGCCCCATGGTTTGAGAAGCCCGTGGCCTGGCGCATTCTGGACACGCTGATTGCGCTGTGTATGGGGGCGTTGGCGGTCATGTTGCTTCTAGGGTCATAGCGGGGCCCTAGCGAGTGCTATCGGGTGCTGGTAGCGGAAGAAAGCCCAAGTCAGCCAGCGCTTGCCGCGCAGCATCTGCAAATGGCGTGTGCGGCTCCGCCCCAAGCAGCGCGACCAGTTTGCCGTTGTTCAGCGCGTGGGGCGTGTCCCACAAATACTTCATCTCCAGCAGCGCCGCCCAGGTCGGATTCAATAGCGCACCGATGCGGATGATGGCCCACGGCAAGCGACTGAACTTGACCGATGCCTCGGGCTTGACCCAGCCTTGTACGCGGGCGATGGCGTTAAGTGCCGCCGCCCATTGCTGCCCCGTAACGCTCACGCCCTTGAAGTGAAACACCTCAAACGGTTTGAGTTGCGCACGCTGGGCTGCAACGGCTACAAAGGTGCACGCCAGATCAGGCAAATAAGCCCAGGCCGTGGCAATGCCCAGCTGGCCAGGGTACACAAACTTGCCCTTTTGAATGTCTTTGACGATGGCCGTGTCAAACCACGTTCCTTTGCCACTGCCGAAAAAATCACCGGCGCGAATCACGATGCTGCGCACGCCAGAGACCTGCATTTTTTGCTCCATCGCGATGCGGATTTTCCCTTTGACGGTTTGCGCTAATTGGGGCGTGTCTTCCCGCAAAACGTTGGGCATTTCCGCGCCAAAGTTGTAGATGTTGCCGGGCATCATCAACGTGGCCTTCAATGCTTGGGCGACGGCAAGGGCGTTGTCCAGCATCGCTAGGGCCTGTGTGCGCCAGGCTGTGTCGGTGTAAGCCGGGTTGAGGGCGTGCACCACCACTGACGCACCTTGGGCAGCCCGGGTCAGGGCCTGGGTGCCGGTCAAATCAAGACTAAGCCAGGTGATGCGCTTGTCCCCTTCAGCCTCATGGGGCACCACTGCGCCAGGGCGCATTTGGGCCAACACCCGCCAGCCGGCATCGGCAAACGCGCGGGCCGTGGCCAGACCAAAGCGGCCACGTGCGCCCAAGATCAGAACCGTGTTGAGATCTGCGGGAAAATCTGTCGTTGTCATCATCGTGGGTTCCTTAGGGTGCTGCGGGTATTGAATGGATGAATTGTCAAAGCCCCAGACTTCAAACACAATTGCATAAATTGGTTCACCAGACATGCATTTATGAATACCCGTTTTGACTGGAGCCTGATTCGCTCTTTTTTGGCTGCGCTGGATGCAGGCAGCTTGCTGGGCGGTGCGCGTGCGCTCAACACCAGCCAGCCCACGCTGGGCCGCCACATTGCCGAGCTGGAATCGCAACTGGGGCTGGTGCTGTTCGAGCGCACCGGGCGCGGGCTGATTCCTACGGCCGTCGCGCTGCAACTCGAAGCCTCGGCCCGCGCCATGGAAACCGCCTCTTTGCAGCTTTCGCGCAGCGTGACGGGCTCGCAAAAGCGGGTGAGTGGCACGGTGCGCATCACGGCCAGCCAGCCAGTGGCGTGTTACCTGTTGCCGCCCTTGCTGGCCGATATGCGAGAGGCGCTGCCCGAGATTCAAATTGAGCTGGAATCCAGCAACACCGTGAGCAACCTGCTGCGCCGCGAAGCCGACATTGCGTTACGCATGGTGCGCCCGGACCAGAGCACGCTGGTCGCCAAAAAGATGGGGCTAGTGCGCGTGGGCGCTTTTGCCTCCACCGCCTACCTGGCGCGCTGCGGTGTACCCCGACAGCCACAGGATTTGTTTGACCACGCGCTGATTGGTTACGACCAGGTGGACGACATCTTGCGCGGGTTTCGCCAGTTCAACGAGGCCGTCGCGCGCGAGGCGTTTGCGCTGCGCAGCGATGACTTGATCGTGCATTCGCAGGCGGTGCGCGCCGGCTTAGGGATAGGCTTTCTGGCCGACTACGTGGTGCGTGGTGACCCACAGGTGCAGCGGGTGCTGAAAGACCTGCCACTGCCAGAGCTGCCCATGTGGCTGACCGTACACCGCGAGATTCGCACCAACGTGCGCATCCGCGCGGTGTTTGATTTTTTGGCCAAAGCCCTGCCGGGCGTGATTTGAAAGTACAGGAATGAACGCAAAGGTACGACCATGTTGATGTCCATTCCCGCCGATGGTCTGGCCGTGGTGATTGGGGCCAGTGGCGGCATAGGCGCGGCGCTGGTCGATCAGTTAAAAGACAATTCGCAGTTCTCCCAAGTCATCGCGCTGTCCCGCAACAGCACACCGACCCTTGATTTGCTGGATGAAGCCAGCATCACCCACGCCGCGCAAGTCGTTCGTGATCTAAACCTGCCTGTGCGGCTGATCATCGATGCGACGGGCATGTTGTCCGGCATCGGCCCCAACGGCGAAAGCTTTCAGCCTGAGAAAAGCTGGAGCCAATTGAATGCCGCGCAAATGGCGCACACGTTTGCCATCAACGCGATAGGCCCGGCCTTGGTGATGAAGCATTTTTTACCGTTGCTGCCACGCCAGGGGAAGGCGGTGTTTGCAACGCTGTCCGCCAAGGTGGGTAGCATTGGCGACAACCGGCTGGGCGGCTGGTACAGCTACCGGGCCAGCAAGGCGGCGCTCAACCAGCTGATGCACACCGCCGCAGTGGAGCTCAAACGCCGCCAGCCCGAGGCGCTGTGCGTGGCGCTGCACCCCGGCACGGTGGACACCGGCCTGTCGGCCAGCTTCGCCAAAACAGGGCTGGAGGTGCAAACCCCTACCGAGGCGGCACGGAGAATGCTGGCGGTGGTTGAGGGCTTGGGCGCGACTGACTCAGGCGGGTTTTTCAACCACGATGCGGCGGTATTGCCCTGGTAAACAACGGGATGAGTTTTGACTCAATTCGCCCCGTGACATTTCTTGAATTTTTTGCCGCTGCCGCAGTGGCACACGTCATTGCGCCCCGGCGTGGCGACCTTGTGCACGGTGGCCACGCGTGGGCCGATGTTGCGCCACATCTCACGCAGGTCATACACGGCCCAGATCGCGTCGGCAAAGGCGTTGAACCGCTTCTCGCTGACGCTGGGTGGGGTGTCATCGCCAAACACGGCAATGGTGGGCGGATCGGTGTCGTCCTCGGTCATCGCGACGATGGCCTGTAGCCCTTCGTCCAACCACTTGACCGCCGCTTTGTCACGCGGGGCAGCCCACTCGTCAGGCCAGCTCTCCACGGCAAACATAAAGCCTATGGCCCAGACCTGGCCAAACGCGGGCGTACTGTCGTCATCAATATCACCATCGACATCAGAAGCAATGGCGGCTTGCGCCTCGGCGCGCTCAGCCTCGGTCATGGCGGCCAGAGCACCGCGTACGTCCATCACCTCGGGGTAGTAGGCGCGCTCGTCCTCCAACGATTCGACGCGGGTGCTGATGGCCTCGGCAACCTCAACCCAGCGGCGCATCCAAAGCACCATGAAGCGCTGGGCTTGCTCGGGGTCGGCGAACGAGCCCTCACCAGGCTCACCAGGCTCACCCGATGCACCTGGCTCACCGGGCACGGCAATGTCCAACAACACGGCAAGGCACTCGCCCATTGAAATGGGGCGGCGGCAACACAGCACGGCGGCCATAAAGCCTTCACAAAACTCCCATTGCGGGGTCTCGTCATTGCGAGTGCGGAGGTCGTCCAGAATGCCGTCGAGCTCGTCAAACTCGTCGGGAGTGAGGGGCTGAGTCACGGGGGGAATTAATGTGTCGGTCATTGAAGCGGTTAAGTTGGAGGTGGGGTAACCAGATAGTGGAGAGAATTAGAGCACTAAAGAAAACATCCCTGCCGGGCGATTCGTGAACCCGTCAAGTACGCAAAAAGATGCCTTAATGCCCACCTCATTCACCGGTCACCCACCATCAATATCATCGATATTCAAAGGGCTTGCTGTTAACGTTCAGCCTCAAGGAGCTACCCTATGCTGCATTTTTTGGATTCTTTGTTTCCCATTCGTTACACCGCCTTTGGGGTGAGTGTGCTGGGCCTGTTACTTAGCCTGTTTGCGCTGTTGGGTTTGGGTGCGGGTGGGTGGGCCGTGCTGCTGTTTACGACGCTGGTGGCCATTGGTGTGTACGACGTGCGCCAAAACAAGCGGTCTATTTTGCGCAATTACCCCATCATCGGGCACCTGCGCTTTATGCTGGAGTTCATCCGCCCGGAGATGCGCCAGTATTTCATTGAAAGCGATGCCGAGGCCACACCCTTTTCACGCTCGCAGCGCTCATTGGTGTATCAGCGAGCCAAGGGCGATTCGGACAAGCGGCCATTTGGCACGCAGCTCGATGTTCATGCCGAGGGTTATGAGTGGATGAACCATTCAGTCGCACCCAGCAAGGTGGCCTCGCATGATTTCAGAGTGTGGATTGGCGGCGCGCCGGGCTCAGTGCTGGAGGGCGTGAGCGGTTGCACCCAGCCTTACCACGCGAGCATATTCAATATCTCTGCCATGAGCTTTGGCGCCTTGAGTGCCAACGCGATTCTGGCGCTCAACGCCGGGGCCAAGCGCGGCGGCTTTGCGCATGACACGGGCGAGGGCTCCATCTCCGCTCACCACCGCGTTCACGGCGGCGACTTGATCTGGGAAGTGGCTTCGGGTTACTTTGGCTGCCGCAATGACGACGGCACGTTCAACGCCGACAAGTTTGCGCAAAACGCCCGCGACCCACAAGTCAAGATGATTGAGCTCAAGCTCAGCCAGGGGGCCAAACCAGGCCACGGTGGCATGTTGCCCGGTCCCAAGGTGACCCTTGAAATTGCCACTGCGCGTGGCATCCCTGTGGGCGTGGATTGCATCTCACCTGCATCGCACAGCGCCTTCAGCACACCGATTGAGATGATGCAGTTCATCGCCAAACTGCGCACGCTGTCAGGCGGCAAGCCTACCGGCTTCAAGCTGTGCATTGGCCACCCATGGGAATGGTTTGCGATGGTCAAGGCCATGCTGTCCACAGGCATCACGCCCGATTTCATCGTGGTGGACGGGGCCGAGGGCGGCACGGGTGCTGCGCCGCTGGAGTTCACCGACCACGTGGGCTCGCCCGTGCAAGAGGGCCTGCTGCTGGTGCACAACACGCTGCGCGGCGTGGGACTGCGTGACCGCATCAAGATTGGCTGTGCCGGCAAGGTGGTGAGTGCGTTTGACATCACCCGGCTGATGGCGCTGGGCGCCGACTGGTGCAACAGTGCACGCGGCTTCATGTTCGCTTTAGGTTGCCTGCAAGCCCAAACCTGCCACACCGGTCACTGCCCGACTGGCGTGACCACGCAAGACCCGATACGCCAAAAAGCACTGGTGGTGCCTGACAAGGCCGAACGCGTATTCAACTTTCACCAGATGACGCTGCACGCCCTGCAAGAGATGGTGCAGGCCGCCGGCGTATCGCACCCCAGCGAAATCACGGCACACCATATCGTGCGACGCGGAACAGATCAACGCGTGCGATCACTGGCGCAAGCCATTCTGACGCAGCTACCCGACCGCGCGCTGCTGGCCAGTGACTTGCAGGCCCTGCCCATTATCTATCGCCAGACCTGGCCGCAGGCGGCAGCGGAGAGCTTTTTGCTGCAAACGACCGATGAGTCACGGCCGCTGCTGGCGTGAAGGACGGAGTTCGCTACCAATTACATAGCTAACTTCACAGACACACCAAGGACTAGCAGCCTTTTTTTCATACAAAGCACGGCTTTGTCCTTGCTGAGCAGCAGGGCGCGGTGGGCCACGGCCAGATCAATGAAGCGCTGATCGTCAGGGTCTTTGCAGATGGCGGTGCAGCGGGTGGCGACCGGCTCCAGCTGCGCATGGCAATCAAACTGTGCCAGCACGTCTGCGGCGGTCAATTGGTAAAACGCCAGGCGCGGAACAATGTGGGCGTAGGCCAGCACACGATCCAGCTCGATGCGCATGTCTGGTGTAGAAATCCAGAGAATGGCCCCGTTGTGCAGCGCCTGCTTGAGCGACGTGGTGGCCGGGTCTTGAAAGACGAATAAGTCCAAGACGATGTTGGTATCGATGACTACAACCGCACCACCCACCCCATCACCGGACACCGCGCTTATGGCTCTGCCCCTGGCTTGCGCACTGAGCCCTTGAACATGTCAAAGCGGAACAGGCGGCATTCAATGGGGCCGTTCCACATCGGCACGCGGCGGGATTCTTTCAGTCGCATCTTGCCAGGGAGCTTGAGGTCAGGCGTCAGAATCCAGCCACTCCAATTGGCGTAATTTTTCTTCCAGTGGGTAGCGAGCTGACTGAAGAATTCGCCACCGCCTTCACTGTTTTCGCCGCCTTCGCGACGTTCGACATGGGCTTGCTCGCGACCGACGCCGCTGGCCTCTCTGCCTGCAATACCCGCGACCTCAATGCGTTCGCCATACGGCGGGTTCAACAGCATGATGCCCGGCTCGTCACACGGCGGCATACGCTGCAAGGCGTCACCGCCGCGGAATTCAACCCAATCCGCCACACCGGCGCGTTGCGCGTTGTGCTGGGCAAAATCGACCATCCGGTGCGCGACATCACTGCCATATACCCGCGTAGTCCCCGTCGTTATTGCATTACTAGCTGTGTTTTTGATAGCATCCCAGACGTGGCTTTGAAACGGCAGCATCTTCTCAAAGGCAAACTGACGCAGCAAACCGGGTGCGATGTTGCGGGCAATTTGCGCGGCTTCGATGGCGATGGTGCCGCTGCCGCAGCAGGGGTCGTACAGCGGCAACAGTGTGCCGTCTTCACCTGCTGAATTGGCCCAGCCGCTGGCAGCAATCATCGCGGCGGCCAACGTTTCTTTCAACGGCGCTTCGCCTTTGTCCTCGCGCCAACCGCGCTTGAACAGCGGCTCGCCCGAGGTGTCGATGTACAGCGAGAGGCTGTCCGTCGTCAGGTGGCCATAGATTCGAATGTCAGGCCACTGGGTGTTGACATCAGGTCGCACGCCGTGGGCCTTGGCCCGAAAGCGGTCACACACCGCATCCTTGATCTTGAGCGCAGCAAAGTTCAGCGAGGTCAGCGGGCTGTGTTGGGCGGTGATCTCCACCTTGATGCTCTGACGTGGTGTGAACCAGATCTCCCACGCCACCTCGCTCGCCGCCCGGTACAAGTCCTGCTCGCTGCGGTATTCGGTGTATGACAACTGCACCAGCACCCGCTGCGCCAGGCGGCTGTGCAGGTTGAGCAGCATGGCATCGCGCCACGAGGCGTTCACCTCAACGCCGCCGCGCCGCTTCAACACCGCCGTGTCAGGCAGGCCGGTGATGCGCTGCACTTCAGGCTGGAGGTA
>JANOLC010000118.1:0-31564 GCA_031419575.1 Burkholderiales bacterium
TCAACAGTAACGGCCATGCTAGTTCTCCTAAATGTCGTGAATAAAAAAGGCTGCGTTTCAGCAGTCTTTCAGCCCACAAAGTTTCATCGTGTTGGTGCGCGGGGCGGGACTCGAACCCGCACAGTATTGCTACCGTCAGGACCTAAACCTGGTGCGTCTACCAATTTCGCCACCCGCGCAAAAATAAAGGGAGGGTCACAACCCAATCAGCAAGTCCTGACTCAGGCTAAGACACCCCCGTGAAATCGGTCAACTGCGGATTTTAACCTGCACTGGGAGCCCCAGAATGCCCAACGACCACCCAGTTCAACGCCTGACGCGAAACCAGGCCGCGTACATGGCCGGCAAAGCCAGCAAAGTCAGAACGGTTGCCACGATCAACCCGCCCATGATGGCGACAGCCATGGGGCCCCAAAACACAGACCGGGACAAAGGAATCATGGCCAAAACAGCGGCCGCCGCCGTCAAGACAATAGGACGCAAACGCCGCACAGCGCTTTCCACAATAGCATCCCAGGTGGGTACACCGGCCGCGCGGTCCAGCTCAATTTGGTCAATCAAAATCACCGAGTTGCGCTGGATCATGCCCATTAACGCAATCACACCTAGTAACGCAACAAAACCAAATGGTCGATCCAACAACAACAACGCGCCTGCCACCCCGGCAATGCCCATGGGCCCCGTCAGGAAAACCAAGACCGCCCGGCTAAAACTGTGCAATTGGAGCATCAGCAAGGTGAAGGTAATGAACAGCATGATGGGGACACCGGCGGCGATGGAGGCAGAGCCGCGACTGCTTTCTTCAACAGCACCCGCCACTTGAATGCGATAGCCAGAAAACCCATCCTGCAGCCATTTGGCCTCCAAGGCCTTCAATTTGGGGGTGAGTTCCGCAGTGACCGTGGCGCCTTGCAAACCTTCTGCAATATCGCTCTGCACGGTGATCGCGTAATCCCGGTTTTCACGCCACATGACGCCAGGCTCCCAACCAAAAGAGGGGCGCGCAATTTGCATCAGGGGAATCGTTTTTCCCGACGCGGTGGGCAAATACGCGTTCGCAATGTCGGTAATGGCGTTGCGCTCATCCGCTGGCTGGCGCAACACGATGTCTATAAGTTTGTCACCCTCACGAAACTGCCCTACCGTACTGCCGGCCAAAATGGTTTTTGAAGCCTGTGCAATGGATTGACTGGAAACACCCAGCGCCCTGGCTTTGGACTGATCAACCTCCAATCTCAGAACTTTGACAAACTCATTCCAGTTGTCATTGACGCCACGCGTGTTGGTGTTTTCACTCAGCACCGTTTTGACCTCATCGGCCCGTTGCCGCAACACCGCGGGGTCACTACCGATGACCCGAAACTGCACCGGATATGCAACCGGAGGGCCATTGGGCAGGACTTTGACGCGGCCCCGAACCTCAGGAAAATCCTGAGCCAGGATAGTGGGTAACTTGACCCTCAAAGATTCCCTTACTTTCAAGTCTTTGGGGAGGATGATGAACTGCGACACGTTGGATTGTGGAAACACCACATCCAGCGGCAGATAAAAGCGGGGAACACCGGACCCAACCCATGTGCTCACGCTCTTAACGCCGTCCTCAGCCATCAAGCGCTTCTCCAGCTGCTTGGTGACAATCTCATTGGCGCTGATGGAAGTCCCCTCGGGAAACCAAATGTCCAACATCACTTCAGGTCGGCTCGAATCCGGAAAAAATTGTTGTTGTACCCGACCCATTCCCACGATGCCCAGCACGAATGTCAAAATCAGTATTCCAATCGTGACCCAGCGGTACTTGACGCACCAGTTCACCATTTTGCGAAAGATGTTGTAAAAAGAGCTGTCAAAACTCTCATGCGGATGTGACGCAGCGGGCTGCGGACTTGTTCGCCCCGCCACGCTGATGCGCACCGTCTTGTCAAAAGAATCGGCGGGCAGCGGTGCCGAAATCAACGCACCTTCCAACGGTGGCAACACCTTGATATGGGCCGGTGCTTTTAGGAAAACGGTACCCAAATAGGGCACAAAATAAACCGAAACAAGCCAGCTCAATACCAGCGCTAATACCGTCACGGCAAAAATAGCGAATGTGTATTCGCCGGTCACGGATTTAGCCAACCCGATGGGCAAAAACCCAGCGGCGGTGATCAACGTCCCTGTCAGCATAGGCATGGCTGTGATCTCGTAGGCGAAGGTAGCGGCACGAACTTTGTCGTACCCCTCTTCCATTTTTCGAACCATCATTTCGACAGCAATAATGGCGTCGTCCACCAGCAGTCCCAGCGAAATAATCAGTGAACCCAACGATATTTTGTGCAGCCCGATGCCCCAGTAATACATGCCGATAAACGTCACGGCCAACACCAACGGAATGGTGATGCCCACCACCAGACCCGGTCGCATGTCGATGTAGTAACGCCTGTACAGCGGGTGGATGCCGGGTCGGCGATGAAAGCCCAGGCTGATGAAACTGACGGCCAGCACAATCACGATCGCCTCAATTAACACCCCAATGAATTCATTCACTGACGTGGCCACCGCACTGGGCTGATCCTGCACCTGCACCAGCTTGATACCAGCGGGCAATATTTGCCCCAACTTGTCGGTAGCAATTTTGAGGGCTTTGCCCAACGCGATGATGTCCCCGCCCTTGGCCATAGAGACACCCAGCGCGATCACTTCTTTGCCCTGATGTCGAACCTTGACTTGGACCGGGTCGATGTATCCACGCTGGATGTCTGCAATGTCAGCTAATCTGAATTGATTGCCTGACGCTCCTCGAATCGGCATGTTCCTGAGACTGTCTACGGTATCGAATTGCCCACCGACCCGAACCTGCAAGACATCCAGTGGCGTTTGCATGGTGCCCGCGCCTTCAACCGCGTTTTGCTGCCCGAGTTGGCCCAGCACCTGGCTCATGTCAAGGCCCAATTGAGCCAAACGCTTCTGCGACACTTCGATGTACAACTTCTCGTCTTGCACACCGAAAAGCTCGACCTTGTTCACATCCTGAACCCGCAATAGCTCTTGACGAACGTTGTCCGCCACAATTTTCACCTCTGCATTGGAGAACCCATCGGACTCCAGCGCGTAGATTACGCCGTAAACATCGCCAAAGTCGTCGTTGAAAAAGGGGCCGACGACGCCTGCGGGGAGTGAGCCCCGCATGTCACCGACTTTTTTACGCACCAGGTACCAAATATTGGGCACATCAGCCGGTTTGGAGGTGTCTTTAAGCTGAAAGATGATCGTGGACTCGCCCGGCTTGGAGAAGCTCCTGATCTTGTCGGTGTACGGCACTTCTTGCAACGCACGCTCCAACTTGTCGGTGACCTGCTCGGCCACCTGCTGTGCCGTGGCACCGGGCCAGATGGTTTTGACCACCATCACCCTGAAGGCAAAGGGCGGGTCTTCGTCTTGCCCCAACTGAAAAAAAGTTGCAAACCCCAGCGCCATCAGCACAATCATCAAGTACCGCGTCAGCGCCGGGTGCAGCAGCGCCCACTTGGAGAGGTTAAAGCTCTCTTTGGGTTGGAGTATCGTCATGGCGGCCTTACTTTGCTGGAGAAACAGCCGGAGTAACAGGCACTGCCACAGCGGTCGGCGTCACTTGAGGCACTACTGAATTAGTAGCTGAAAACGCCCTGTTATCGGGGACTTGCACTCCTTTTTCTTTATAAAGAGTGACTTTTTGCCCCGCTTGCAGCACATGCACGCCAGCCGACACCACCAACATACCGGGTGCCAGGCCGCTGGCAATGATGGCGTCATTGCCATCCGCAGTGGCAATCTCTACTGGCTGCGATTTCACCGTCATGCTGGCTTTGTCCAGCACCCACACGGCCGTCGTTTTACCGTCTTGTTTCAACGCACTGGTGGGCAGCTTGATCACCGGGATTCCCACGCGCGAGAACACCTCGGGCGTCACGTAAACGGTGGCCCCCAGCGGTGGCGCGGCGGTGGCATCTTTGACATCCAACGACACCTTGACTTGGTAGGTGCGCGTCACAGGGTCAGCACTGGCGGCCACCTCGCGCACCAAGCCTTTGCGGTTGGCCCCGCCTGTCCACGATCGCACATCCACGGACGTACCTGGTTTGATCACTGCCACGCGGTCTTCAGGCACTGCAAACACCACATCACGCGCACCATCTTGTGCAATGCGTACTACCGGAGTCCCGGCGGCGACCACCTGTCCGGCCTCGGCTTCAACCGCCGTCACCACGCCCGACACATCCGCCAGCAAGCTGGTGTAGGCTGCCTGATTGCGCTGACCGGCCAGCTGAACCTGGGCTTGCTCCAGCTGGGCCTGAGCGGCTTTGAGGGTGGCATCGCGGCGCTCCAACTCGGCTCCGCTGATGAAGTTTTGGTCTTTGAGCTCTTTAAACCGCTTGTAATCGGCTTCTGCCAGATTGCGGTTAGTGGCTGCCGCCGCCACTTGGGCTTTGGCACCTTCGGCGGCGAGGCGATAGTCCTGCACATCCAGTTGCGCCAGAAGTTGCCCGGCCTTTACGCGCTGACCTACTTCGACGGGACGTTGAACGATTTTTCCCGCTACCCGAAAGCCTAAACGGGACTCTACCCGTGCCCGCACTTCGCCAGAGAACTCCGCGCCCGACTGGATGCTGTCCACCGCCACCGTCAGCACCTTAACGGCCCGAATGGGCTCTTCAGCGGGCACTGGTTTGGTACACCCAGACATCAGGGCAACGACGCTGAACGAGGCCACTAACGGCATGAAAAATCGCAAAATTGGCTGTTGAGGCATGGCAAACCCGAATAAAGAGCCCCGCAAAGGGCGAACCAAAGACATCAAAAGGAGCGGAAAGTGGCAAAAACCGAGGCACACGTCATCTAATGACCACCGAGTCAATTGTAAAGATGAACGTTGAACGATTGTGGAGGGTAACAGCAGCAGCGGCAATAGTCGGCATGGCTGGCAGGCCAGCCGCTACCATCGTGCCGCTGTCTTACCTCTGCACGCGCAGACCCCTTGTTTCAATCTTGCCCGCTAAACCCCACTCCCCCCACTCACCCCGCTGACATGTCCGAACTCTCCACAGGCCCCAACCACTACGAAAACTTCCCGGTAGCGTCATTTTTGTGCCCCGCTCACCTGCGCCCGCCCATCGCCGCCATTTACGGTTTTGCTCGCACGGCTGACGACATCGCAGATGAGGGCGACGCATCCGCGCAGCAGCGCCTGGACGATTTGGCAGACATGCGTGTTGACTTGATGGCAGCAAGCCAAGGGCGGCCAGGTACCGGGCGCTGGCCGCAGGTGTTTGAGCCATTGGCCTTGATGCTGGTGCAGTTCAATCTACCCGTGCCTCTGCTGGACGACCTGTTGAGCGCGTTCGCCCAGGACGTGGTCAAAACACGCGATGGGGCGACTTATGCCCACCGCATTGAGCTGCTGGCTTATTGCCGCCTGTCTGCCAACCCGGTCGGCAGGCTGTTGCTGCACCTGTACGGGGTGAAGGATGAGGTGTCTCTGGCCCAAAGCGATGACATTTGTACCGCCCTGCAATTGATCAATTTTTGGCAGGACCTGGGGTTGGACATTGCCCGGGGCCGCTATTACCTACCCGCCGAAGAATGCACGCCGTACGGGCTTGTACCCCACAACTTGATCGCCTTGCGTCAATCGTTATACGCTACTACTTTAATAGCAAACAACGTCCAGTACGCAAGGACTACCATGCTAAAAGGTGCTCAATTGGTCAAGCAAGTGCCTGGGCGGGCCGGCTGGGAGCTGCGCCTGGTCGTCCAGGGTGGGCTGCGCATTGCCGACAAGATCGAGGCGCTGAATTTCGCCACCTTGACGCACCGGCCAAAAATCACGCGATGGGATGTGCCCATCATGCTCTGGCGCGCATTGTGGATGTGACAATCACGCCATGACCCCCGAGCAATACGTCCAGCAAAAAGCCGCCGCATCCGGCAGCAGCTTCTATTACGCATTTCTGTTCCTGCCCAAGCCCCGGCGGGCCGCCATCACTGCCTTTTACGCCTTTTGCCGGGAGGTGGATGACGTGGTGGATGACATGGTGGACCCCGGCGTGGCGCGCACCAAGCTGGCCTGGTGGCAGGCTGAGGTCGCCAAGGCTTTCGCTGGCAAGCCCACCCACCCCGTCATGCTGGCGCTGATGCCGCTAGCCACCACTTACGGCATTGAAGAGCGCCACCTGCAAGCCATCATTGACGGCTGCCAGATGGACCTGGAGCAAACCCGCTACCTGGACTACCCCGGCTTGCAGCGCTACTGCCATTTGGTGGCGGGCGTGGTGGGCGAGGTGGCGGCCAGCATCTTCGGACAGACACAACCACAAACCACCGCCTATGCTCACAAACTGGGCCAGGCACTGCAGTTGACCAACATCATTCGGGACGTGGGTGAAGACGCCTTGCGGGGCCGTATTTACCTGCCCATCAGCGACTTGCAGCAGTTTGATGTCAAGGCGCATGAGGTGTTAAAGCGCACCTACTCTGACCGCTTCACTGCGCTGATGAAGTTTCAGGCAGCGCGTGCGCAAGGCCTCTACGACGAGGCTTTTGCTTTGTTACCCAGTGCAGACCGGCGCACCCAAAAGCCTGGCCTGATGATGGCCAGCATCTACCGAACGCTGTTGCAAGAGATTGAGCGAGATAACTTTCAGGTGCTGCACCAGCGCGTCAGCCTCACGCCATTGCGCAAACTTTGGCTGGCCTGGAAGGTTCAGGCTCTCGGAAAATAATGGCCCCCACGTTCGGCTCTGGCGCGTTCTCTCTGCCCCCCATGGGGGCTAATTTTTCTAAGGGTGGCCTGTCGAAAAATTGCCTGCCTTGTTGGGTGACAAAATGAAAATCGCCATCATCGGCGCAGGTTGGGCGGGCATAGCGGCTGCCGTGCGGGCCACGCAACTCGGTCACCAAGTCACGGTGTTTGAGGCCTCACGCACGCTGGGTGGCCGGGCTCGGGCGCTTGATGCCAACTTGCCGGATGGCCGTGCAGTCCGCCTGGACAACGGCCAGCACATCCTTATTGGGGCCTATTCAGAAACCTTAAAGCTGATGCGCGACGTGGGGGTCAACCCCGACGAGACACTGCTGCGCCTGCCCCTGACGCTCAAGTTCCCGGACGACACGGGCCTGGCCATACCCAATTTGCCCAACTTGCCCGCGCCGCTGGACGCGCTGGTGGGCATCTTCACGGCGCGTGGCTGGGGCCTGGTGGACAAGTTATCGCTCCTGCGCCAGTCGCTGGGCTGGCAATTGGCCAGGTTTACCTGCCCGGGTGACGCCACGGTTGCCCAGCTTTGCCAAGGGCTCACCCCGCGCATCCTGCAAGAGTTGATTGAGCCGCTGTGTGTGTCCGCCCTTAATACCCCCGCCCATCAGGCTAGTGGGCAAGTGTTTCTGACCGTGTTGCGCGACTCGCTATTTAGCGGGCGAGGCAGCTCCAACCTGCTGCTGCCCAAGGTAGATTTAACGCAGTTACTCCCCCAGGCAGCCGCAAAGTGGCTGGCTGCGCATGGGGGTGAAATCCGACTGGGTAGCCGTGTCACCACCATTGAACCCGTGGCTAAAGCCGACACAGCGCTGCCGTTTACTTGGCAGGTTCTGGGGGAGTCGTTTGAGGCGGTCATTGTCGCCACTTCAGCATCAAATGTGCCTGAAGTCCCCGTCAATCATCAATTATTTGCTATTCAAACCATAGCAGACAAAATGCGCCAATGGCAACAAACTGCCACTGCTTTGCACTATGAAGCCATCGCCACCGTGTACGCCTATGCTCCCGGCGCACGGCTGGCGCATCCCATGCTGGCACTGCGCGCACAGCAAGGACCAGCGCAGTTTGTGTTTGACCGTGGGCAGCTGGGTGGCCCCCCCGGCCTGCTGGCTTTTGTGGTCAGCGCCAGTCACGGTGACCGTGATGCCTTGCAAGCCCAGGTGCTGATCCAAGCACAAGCCCAACTGAGTTTGAGTTTGGGCATGGGGCAGGCTTTGCAAGCTGTTCAAACCGTGGTCGAAAAACGGGCGACCTTTGCCTGCACGCCCAACCTCAAACGCCCGCCCACCCAGATTACCCCCGGCTTGCTGGCCTGCGGCGACTATATTGAAGGCCCCTACCCCGCCACGCTGGAAGGTGCGGTGCGCAGCGGCCTGGCGGCAGCCAACCTGCTTTCCCCTGCGCGACTTTGACGGGCCTTGAAGCCGGTACAGGCGGTTAGCCCAGCAAGGCGACCAACTGGGTTAGGTCTGCCACGGTGGCGTGCGGTTGACCTTCATGCGTCCAAGCTTTGGCATCACGGTTCACCCACACCGTTTGCATGCCTGCGTTCAGGCCAGCCAGCACATCCAAAGCGGGGTCGTCCCCCACATGCAGGACTTGATGCGCCTCACACCCTGCAGCGGCGGCGGCTGCGTGGAAAATGCGGGGGTCAGGCTTGGCCACACCAAACGCATGGGCGCTGACGCTGGCAGAGAAATGCACACCAATGCCCACGCGGTGCACATCCGCATTGCCGTTGGACAGCGCCACCACCGGAAAGCGCTGCGCCAAAAAGATCAATGCAGGCAAGGCGTCGGCATACAAATCCACCTTCATGCGGTGCGCCAAAAACACCTCAAACGCAGCCTCGGCCAACTGTGTGTCCTCGTCGCACTGGTGCAGCGCCAGATGAATCAACTCCCGGCGCAAAGCGCTCATGTTGTGGGCCAGCTCAGGGCGGGCCAGCACCACCTGGTCGCGCAAGGCCAACCGCGAGGGGGCGTGGGCCACCAAAGCCGCCGACCTGGGCGCACGCTCATTCAGCCACACGGTGAGCGCTTCTTCCGCGCGGTGAATGGTCGGCCAGATGGGCCACAGGGTATCGTCCAGGTCCAGGGTTATTGCCCTGATTTTTGAGGTGTCCAGCATAGGTGCGAGAGAATACTGCATGACCTCATTGTTCGCTTCACCGTTCGCCAAAGAACCCCCTTTTACCCACGGCACGCCCCCCGGCACCGCCGTTTTGTTTTGCAACCTGGGCACACCCGATGCGCCTACGCCCAAGGCCGTACGCCGGTTTTTATCTGAATTTTTGAGTGATCATCGCGTGGTTGAAATTCCACGCGTGCTGTGGATGCTGATCCTGCACGGCATCATCTTGCGGTTGCGCCCGGCCAAGTCAGCCGCCAAGTACGCCAGCATCTGGATGCCAGAGGGTTCACCGTTGAAAATGGGGACTGAGAAGCAGGCCAAGCTCCTGCAAGGCTGGCTGGGGCAGCGTGGCCACCAGGTCAAAGTGCACTACGCCATGCGCTACGGCAGCACGTCCATTGCCTCGCAGCTGGACAAGCTCAAAGCCCAGGGCGTCAACCGCATTTTGATCCTGCCCGCCTACCCGCAATATTCAGCCACCACCACGGCCAGCATTTTTGACGCGGTCTACGCCTGGGCCGCACAAACCCGCCTGATCCCCGAGCTGCGTTTTGTAAACCACTACCACGATGACCAAGGCTACATCAACGCCCTGGCCGCTAGCGTGCGCAGGCATTGGAAGACAAATGGTCAGCCCGACCAGTTGGTCATGAGTTTTCATGGTGTGCCCGAACGCACCCTGCACTTGGGCGACCCGTACCACTGCGAGTGTTTCAAAACAGCGCGGCTGTTGTCAGAGCATTTGGGGCTGCGCAAGGATCAGTTCAAGGTGACGTTTCAGTCCCGACTGGGCCGCGCTAAATGGTTGGAGCCCTACACCGAACCCACCCTGATTGCCATGGGCAAAGCCGGTGTGGGCCGGGTGGATGTGATCTGCCCCGGCTTCAATTGCGATGGGCTGGAAACGCTGGAAGAAATCAACCAGGAGGGCCGTGAAGCCTTCTTAAACGCAGGCGGCAAAGAGTTTCACTACATCCCCTGCCTAAATGATGATGATGCCTGGATCACCGCGCTGTGTGACATAGCGCAGACGCACATGAGCGGCTGGCCGACTAAAACAGCGCCCGATTTGGCGGGTTTGGCAGCCTCACGCGATGCGGCATTGGCGTTGGGAGCCAATCAGACTTGAATCCAGCGGAATCGTTAAAACTTGCCGGTGTGACAGTACCCATACCAGTGACCTGGCATAGATTAGCGGCGGCTGGCTCGGATCAGCCAGTTTTCGCTATGAACGCCGCCACGCGTTTCAACTGCCCCAGCACATTGAGCGCAGGTGCATGGCCGCAGCCTTCGATTTCAATCACCTGCAGCAAGCCGCGCAAGCCGGGGCCACGGCGCATCATGTCGGCCGTGGTTTCACGCAACACCAGGTCAGAGTCAACACCCCGCAAGCACAGCACAGGAATGTCGAGTGCGTCATAGTGATCCCAGATCAGGTAGTCATTCGGGTGGTGGGTGAATTGCTGCACCATCGCCGGGTCGTAGTGCGGCGTCACACGGCCATCGGGCAGGCGACGCGTCGAGGTTTCGGTCAGGCGCCGCCATTGCGCATCGGTCAGGGAACCGTAGGGTTTGTAGACTTGACGGAAAAAGGCTTCGAGTTCCAGGACGGTGTTAAAAGCGGGCGGATTGCCGGCATAAGCCCGAATGCGACTGATGGCCGCGTCTGCCACTTGCGGTGCGGTGTCGTTGAGGGTCAAACTCAGGATACGTTGCTTCATGCCGGGCTGAAACAGGCCGGAGGCGCACACCATACCAATCGCGCCGCCCATGGACGTCCCTACCCAGTGGGCTTTCTTGATACCGAGTTGTTCAAGCAGATCATTGGCAATGCGCGCATAAAAAGGCAGGCAGTATTCCTCTGCGGCCAACGGGCTCCATTGACTCAAACCCCGGCCAAGGGTGTCCGGGCAAATCACCCGGTAACCTGCGGCACTCAAGTACCCAGCCAGCTCGTCCATGTCACGCCCGGTGCGTGCCAAGCCATGCCAGGCGATGACCGTGGGCTGGTGCTGAGCACCCCACTGGGTGAAGTGGATTTCACGACCGGCACAGGTCAGGTAGTGGGAGGTAAAGCTTTGTGAGGGATTGGGTGGAAAAACCGCTGGCGACTCACTCATGATTTCTCCTCTTTGCGCCTACTCCTTCAGTGGCTCCCGCTCGCAACCGCCCCACCACCCCGGTCGGAAAATAGTACACCGACAGTACAAACAACACACCCAGCCACAACAGCCAGCGGTCCGGTGACAGCAGCGCAGCCAGCCAGCCCAGCCACGGCACGCTGCCAGCGACCTCGCTGCCGACTTTGAGCAAATCCTGCAAATAGCTTTGCGCCACCAGGAACAGCGCCGCACCGATGGCCGCGCCGTACATCGTGCCCATGCCGCCAATCACCACGATCAGCAACACATCCATCATGATCTCGAAAGACAGCGAGGTGTCCGGCCCGTTGTAGCGCAACCAGAGCGCCAGCATTGCGCCCGCCATGCAGGCAAACAGGGCCGACAGAATGCTCGACGTGGTGCGGTACACCACCACGCGGTAGCCAATCGCCTCGGCGCGAAATTCGTTTTCCCGAATGGCCTGCAGCACGCGCCCGAACGGCGAATTCACAATACGCAGCAACGCCAGAAACAAGATCAGCGCGGTGAAAAACAGCAGGTAGTAACAAAGCAGTTTGCCGTCCAGCATGACGCCGAAAAATGGTTCTGGCGAAAACTCGAAACTACTTGAGAGCATGGGAGGCAGCTTGAAAGTCAAACCGTCCTCACCCCCAGTGAGGTCAGACAATTGCGACGCCAGAGTCTGAAATGCGGAGGCCACGGCCAGCGTGATCATGGCAAAGAAGATGGCGCGCACCCGCAGTGAAAACAGCCCCACGGCCAGTGACAGCACCAGCGACAGCCCTAATGAGGCCAACAGGCCCACAGCCAAAGCACCCCAGTTCGCACCCATGCGCGTTGTGGCAATCGCAATGCCATAGGCCCCGATACCAAAAAACATGGTGTGCGCAAAACTGACAATGCCGGTAAACCCGAGCAGCAAGTCAAAGCTGGCCACCAGCACGATGAACACCAGCACCTTGGCCGCCACATCCAGCGCCTTGACGCCGTGAAAGATGAAAGGCGCAAACGCCAGCGCTACCAGCAGCCCGGACAGCAACACAGTCAGCACACGGCTGCGTGGGAGGTCGTTGGAAAGGAGTCGGTTCAACGGGTTCATCGGTTCGCTACCGGGTAGACACCCTGGGGCCGCCACAACAACACGGCAACCATGAGTGCAATGTTGGAAAACAAGGCCGCCTTGGGTATCAAAAAACCGGTGTAGTTAACCATCAACCCCACCAGCAAGGCACCAATCAGGGCACCCCCGGTCGAGCCCAGACCGCCAATGATGATGACGATGAAAATCAGCACGTTGACCTGTGCGCCCATTTGCGGAACCAGGTTTTGCTGGAACAGGCCCCACATCACGCCACCCAGCCCGGCCAGAGCGCTGCCCACCACAAAAACACCAATGAACAGCTGACGAATGCGATAACCCAGCGCCTCTACCATCTCGCGATCTTGCACACCCGCCCGAATCAGCAGGCCAATCTTGGTGCGGTTCAAGGTCCACGCCAGCGCGCCAAATACCACCAGACCCACGACCACCGCGACCACGCGGTATTTGCCAATGGCGGCTTCGCCCAGCAGCAAGGTGCCCCGCATGGCTTCGGGCAATGGCAGCGGTACCTGCTGTGCGCCCCAGATCACCTTGATGAGCTCCTCACCAATGATCATGCCGCCCATGGTGATCAGAATCTGCTTGAGGTGTTGGCCATACACCGGGCGCACGATGAATCGCTCAAAGGCAAGACCTACGGCCGCCGCCACGGCCATGGCCACCACCATCGCAGGCAGCACCGCCATCAAATTGACCAGCATGCTGCCCGACGCCGTCCAGTCCCCCATCAGCCCCAACACACTGGCTGCCACATAGGCACCCAGGGCGATGAACACCCCGTGCCCGAAGTTGAGCACATCCATCAGGCCAAACACCAGCGTCAGCCCAGAAGCAATGATGAAGATGATCATGCCCATCGCCAGCCCCGCTACGGTGAGCGTGAGCCAAGTGGAACCCGAACCAATGAAAGGCACCACAAACAGCGCCAGCGCCGGCACCAGGGCCAGGGGCTTCCAATCGATGTTGGTTCCCATGCGCTGGGGGCTGGCAGCGCCTCCTGAACTTGCTGCTTTTTGTACTGCGTTGCCCATCGAAGGGGCTGCATGTTGTGTCATATCGCCAACCCCAAAAGTGAATGCTGCAAGTGCTCATCCTCCGCCAGGGCCTGCATAGACCCGCTGTGGACGACGCGTCCGTTGTCCATCACCGCCACGGTGTCGCCCAGCCGTTTGGCAAAATTGATGTTTTGCTCCACCAGCAAAATCGTGGTGCCGGTGGCTTTGAGTTGCGCAAAGGCGTCGATCATGTTGTTGATGATGGCGGGGGCCAGGCCTTTGCTGGGCTCGTCCACGATCAGCAGCTCGCGTGGCTCGACGATGGCGCGGGCAACGGCCAGCATCTGCTTTTGCCCGCCAGACAGCTTGCCTGCGGGGTGATTCCAAAATTTCTCAACCGCCGGAAACAGAGAAAAAATCCACTTCAACCGAGTCTCGTCCATCTGGCTGGCGCGCTTGGCGTTGCGGGCGGCCAGCAGCATGTTTTCTTTGACCGTCAAATCCGAAAAAATGCCCATGTTCTCGGGCACGTAGGCAATGCCCTGCGCCGCAATATCTGGGGTGTTCAACGCGGTGATGTCGCGCTCATCAAAGGTCAATCGCCCCTGACTCGCGTGCCACAAGCCCATGATGGTTCTCAGCGTGGTGGTCTTGCCAGCGCCATTGCGTCCCAACAGCATGGTGAGCTGGCCTCGGGGCACCACCAAGTCCACACCATGCAAGATGTGGTACGCGCCGATGTGGGTGTGAACGCCCTGTAATGCGAGCAAATTGCCGCTAGCGCTGTGGTTCGTGCTGCCGCTCATGCAGACACTCCAACCCGTTCGCCCTGAGCTTGTCGAAGGGCTTCGACAGACTCAGCCCGAACGGACTCAGAAGATGGTGCCACCCCCAAATACGCCTCTTGCACCACGGGCGATGCAATCACTTCAGCGGGTTCCCCGTCTGCCACCAGCGTGCCGTTGTGCAGCACGATGATGCGGTCGGCCAATTCTCGCACCACGTCCATCTTGTGCTCTACCAGCAAAATGGTTTTACGTTTGTCTTTTTTCAGGGCTCGAATCAGGTCCAGAATCACCGGTGCTTCTGCCGAACTCATGCCCGCCGTGGGTTCATCAAACATGAACACTTTGGACTCCAGCGCCATCAGCAAGGCCACCTCCAGCTTGCGCTGGTCACCATGTGGCAGGCTGGCCACGGGGGCATCCTGTTTGTGTTGCAAGGACACGGCTTCCAGAATCTCGCCCGCCTTACCAGTCAAGGCCGCATGGTCACTCCAGATGCTCCACAAATTCAAACCATGCCGGTGTTTGCCCTCCCGCGTGGCCTGAACCGCCAAACGCACGTTTTCCAGCACCGTCAGATTTGGGAACAAGTTGGTCAACTGGAATGCCCGACCCAAGCCCGCATGGGTGCGGGCGGAAACGCCTAAATGCGTCAGGTCTTGCCCATTCAGCGAGACCGTTCCGCTGGTCGGTGGAATCTGGCCCGAGATCAGGTTGAAGTAGGTGGTCTTGCCTGCACCATTGGGGCCCACAATGGCAGTCAATGTGCCGGCTGCGAATGTGCAGCTGACCGCATTCACCGCCACGTGCCCGCCAAAGCGGACCGTCAGATTGTTGGTTTGGAGCATGTGCGAAAAAACCCGTTCGCCTTGAGCTTGGCCTGTACTGCGCTTGTCGAAGGATCGAAAGACTTCGACAAGCTCAGCCCGAACGGATTTGCTTTAGCGCTTGTTGCGGATCGGCACTTCCATCTCTTCGGGCTTGATCTCCCGCACCAATTCGGGTACGCCCCAGGCAAAGGCCGGGTCTACCTTGATCTTGAAGTGGTACATGCTTTGCATCGCTTGGTGGTCTTGAGTGCGGAAGGTCATCTTGCCTTTGGGCGTCTCAAAACTCATGCCTTCCATGGTCTTGATCAGTGTGTTGGCGGTTGCATCACCATTGCTCTTTTTGAGCGCCGTCACCACCGCCATGGCGGCCGAGAAACCACCAGCTGTGAAGAAGTCTGGCGGTGTTTTGAACTGGCTGTAATGGCGCGACACCAGGGCTTCGTTGATCGGGTTCTTCGGGATGCCAAAGTAGTAATACGCCGCGCCTTCCATGCCGGGGAAGTTCTTGTAGCTGGCCATGGCGGGCAGGATGTTGCCGCCGGTGGCGATCTCGATGCCATAGCGCTTGAGGTCCAGGTCGGCGATCTTGAACGGGTTGCCCGCGCCCGCCCAGATGATGAAGATCACCTTGCGGCCCGGCAGGTCCTTGAGCTTGTCAATCAGGCGCTGTGCACCGGCAGTAAAGTCGGTAGTGGCGGTGGGCAGGTATTCCTCATGTACCAACTTGCCTTTTTTGATGGCGTCACGAAACGCTTTTACGCCATCCCGGCCAAACGCGTAATCTTGGGCGAGCGTGGCAATGCTGGTGCCGACCTTGTCTATGGCTACACCGTTGGAGATGGCGTCTTGCGAGCTGTTGCGGCCCGTACGGAAGATGTATTTATTCCACTTCTCACCGGTGATGGAGTCAGCCACAGCAGGCTCGACCAACAGAATCTTTTTGTACTCTTCCGCCACAGGCAACATGGCCAGCGCCACACCCGAAGAGGTGGGGCCAACCGCCATGTCAGCCTTGTCGTCTGAATAAGCCGTTGCCAGCAACGACTTGCCCAGATCCGGCTTGCCCTGGTCGTCTTTTTCGATGATGACCAGCTTTTTACCTGCCACGGTCATAGTGCCGCCAGTGGCGTAGTCCAGACCCATCATGAAACCGGTAGCGGTTTGCTTGCCGTAGGCCTCCAGCGGGCCGGTCTTGCTGTAGACGTGGGCGATGCGGATCTCTTTGCCGTCTTTGGATTGGGCCAGCGCGGCGGGCGCCACAGCAAGACTGACCAGCGTAGTGGCCAGTGCAGCCAGGGCAATGATGTTTCGACGGTGCATGGAGGTCTCCTGATGAAAAGTTGAGCTTATGACTGAATATTGCACAGTTCATGCCAAGGCGTAAGCCTTTGAATTCATTGAATTTACTCAATAGCAATGGCACGGAAAGCCTGAAATACATGCAAATGTATTGCCTACATTTCAGACAATTGTATTTTTTAAAATCAGGGTTTACCCTGAAGTCAAACGCCCATAAAGCGTCGCCCGTGAGATGCCCAACAGCCGCGACGTGGCCAGCTTGTTGCCTTGTGTCGCCGCCATCGCCGCTGAAATGGCGCGGCGCTCCAACTCGGCAACCTGCGCTTTCAACGGTCGCAACAGTGCCTTATCGGCGTCCTCTGCAGGCATTTGCACGGTTGCAACTGAAACTGGGGCAATCTGTTCCAACCCCGTCTCCCGCAGCAGGCGCTCCAGTTGCGGCGCGTCAATGCGCTGGGAATCGCTGCGCATGGCGGCCTGCTCCAGCACGTTGCGCAGCTCACGGATATTGCCGCGCCAGTGTTGGGCGGTCAGCAGCGCCAGCGCATCGGGCATCAGCTCGGGCTGTGACGTGCCGCTGCGCAAGGCCATGTCCTCGCCCAACACTTCCACCAGTGCGGCAATGTCGGCGCGCCGCTCGCGCAGTGGTGGCACACGTATGGGCAATACGTTCAGTCGGTAAAACAGGTCTTCCCGAAACTGGCCGGCTCGCACCAAGGCATTGAGATCGCGGGAGGTGGCTGCAATCACCCGTGCATCAAAAGCGATGAGTTTGTTGGAACCCAGTGGTTCGATCTCGCCCTCCTGCAAGGCGCGTAGCAGCTTGGCCTGCAGGCCCAGCGGCATGTCGCCAATCTCGTCCAGAAACAGCGTGCCGCCATCCGCCAGTTTGAATTTGCCGTCACGCCCCTTGCGGTCCGCGCCCGTGTAGGCACCGGGTGCCACGCCAAAGAACTCTGCCTCCAGCAGCGTATCGGGCACGGCCGCAATGTTGAGGCTGACCAAGGGGCCGTCAGAGCGACTGGACGCGGCGTGAATGGCATGCGCCAACAGTTCCTTACCAGTGCCCGTTTCCCCCAGCAACAGCACAGGGCTGCTGGATTGCGCAGCCCGGCGGGCCTGGCGTTTCACCTCCACGGCAGCGGGGCTGGTGCCAATAAAACTGGCGAAACTGTATTTGGCACGGCGCTGCCCAGGTGCCGACTTGTTCAGCGGGTTGTTGCGCTCGCTGGCCAGCTCGCGCCGCGCGTCGTCCAGGTCACGCTGCAGGAGAGAAAACTTGTCAATCAGCGGCTTGAGCGTAGTCTCGGCATGGTCAAAGAGCACAATGCCCAGCGCACCGATCACCTCACCCGCTACGTCACGCAGCGGAATTCGGCTGACGACAAAAGTACCCGCTTTGTTGGACAGCAAGTCAATCAGAATGGGTTTGCCGGTTTCCATCACCCGGTGCATTTGCGTGTTGTGCACCACCTCCGAGACCGGGTGGCCCACAAAGTCCTCGACCCGCTCAAACCCCAGCGCTGGCAAAAACCGCTTGTACTGCTCGTTCACCCACACCACCCGGGCCGTGCGGTCTACCAGCAGCATGCCCTCGCTGGCATTGGCAAACAGCTCGAACATAGAGCGCGCCGCCAGCTCCAGAATGCTTTGGGCATCACGCGGGAGAGAGTCAATTTTGTCCATGCAAGGATCTTAGAGTACCCCAGCAAGGGCTGTCTGATCACTATAAATTAAATAGCAAACTATTTGTGATTGACGGGGACTTTAGGTACTTTTTATGCCGAAGTGAGCTGTGACAGCTCCACATCACCCATGATCGCCACATGCTCGATGGTCGCAAACTTGCGCGCACTGTCAGTGAGCGGACGCAGGCTGATGACGGTGCAGCGGTCCGCACCGAGGGCGTCGCGGCTGGCAACCAGATCACGCATCGGTTCGATGCCTTGGTTCGCCGCCTTCCAGCGTTTGCAGCTCACCAGCGTGGTTTGCCCGGCCTTCTCCAGCTTGAAATCAGCCGCGCCATTGTTCAGGCGGGCCACGGTAAAGCCCTGACGCTGGAAGCCCTGCTCCAGCGCGTTGGAGAACTCCCGCCACGACATCTCGCCCGCCTTCTGCAAGGCCCGGGTCACCCGGGCCGGGTCGGGTGCCTGCCACTGCCGCCAGCCCGACATCGTGCCAATCACCAAAAATGGCAACGCCCCCATGATGCCCACAGCCACGTATTCCTTGGGCAGCAGCGCCGCCGAGGCCAACACAAACGCCCCCACGATGCCGTAGCTGACCCACCACGGGTTGCGCAGCAGCACGGCAAACAGCGAGTTGGGGGCCATCTTGAACTTCATTTAACACTCCAGGGCACCGCAAGGTGCGGTGCCGCAGTTTACGGCGTGGCGTTGATGCCATCGCCCTACCCCAGCGCCACACTCCGTTTTTTCAGTAAACGCGGCACCACCAAAATGGCAATCACCACGATCAGTAGCGTGAGCGACATGGGGCGCTGCAAAAACACCATGGCGCTGCCCTCGCCAATCGACATGGCGTTGCGCAGCTGAGCCTCAGCCAAAGGCCCAAGAATCATGCCGACCACCACCGGTGCGGTGGGGAAGTTAAAGCGGCGCATCACCACGCCCAGCACCCCAATGCCGTAGAGCAAAAACAAATCAAACGCGCTTTGGCGCATGCCATAGGCACCCACGGTGGCGAAGATCAAAATGCCAGCGTACAGCTGCGGTTTGGGCACTTTGAGCAGCTTGACCCACAGGCCAATCAGCGGCAGGTTCAGCACCAGCAACATCACGTTGCCGATGTACAGCGAAGCGATCAACGCCCACACCAGTGCCGATGAGCTGGTAAAGAGTTGCGGCCCCGGCTGGATGCCGTAGTTTTGAAACGCACCCAGCAAAATAGCCGTGGTGTTGGAGGTGGGAATGCCCAGCGTCAACAGAGGAATCAGCGCCGCTGTGACCGTGGCGTTGTTGGCAGCCTCGGGGCCGGCCACGCCTTCAATCGCGCCCTTGGTGCCAAACTCGGCCAGGTTGGCGCCCTTGGCCATTTTTTTCTCAGTGGCGTAGCTCAAAAACGTGGGGATTTCGGTGCCACCGGCCGGTATGCAACCAAACGGCGCACCAATGGCTGTGCCGCGTAGCCACGCAGGGATGGAACGGCGCCAGTCGCTTTTCGTCATGGTGACGCGGCTCAGTTTGTTTTGCGACTCCACCACTTTGCCCTCAAACAGCACAGCGTGCAGGGCCTCAGCCACGGCAAACAAGCCCACAGCCACCAGCACAATCTCCACACCATCCAGCAGCTCGGGCACGCCCCCCGTGTAGCGCGCTTGGCCCGTTATTTGGTCCAAACCCACCAAGCCCGCTGCAAGCCCGATGAACAGCGCCGTCAACCCACGCACCGTACTTTGCCCCAGCACGGCACTGACCGTGGTGAAGGCCAGCAGCATCAGCATGAAATATTCGGGCGGCCCGAGCTTGACAGCATATTCCGCCACGATCGGTGCAAACAGGGTGACGAACACGGTGGCGATGCTGCCCGCCACAAACGAGCCAATCGCCGCCGTAGCCAGTGCCGCCCCGGCACGCCCGTTCTTGGCCATTTTGTTGCCCTCCATGGCCGTGACCATGCTGGCGGTTTCACCCGGTGTGTTGAGCAAAATTGATGTGGTTGAGCCGCCGTACATGGCACCGTAATAAATACCGGCAAAGAAGATCATGGACGCCGTGGCATCCACCTTGGCAGTAATGGGCAGCAGCATGGCCACAGCGGTTGCGGGGCCAATGCCGGGCAACACGCCCACGGCGGTACCCAACGCACAGCCTACAAACGCCCACATCAGGTTGACGGGGGTGCCCGCTGTGGCAAACCCCTGCATTAAATGGTTCCAGATATCCATTACAGCCACCCACTTTGTGTCAGACCCGGCAAGTTGATCGCCAGAAATTGCGTGAACATCCAGTACACCGGGGCAGCGATCAGCAAGCCCACCACGATGTCGGTCACCCACGATTTCATACTCTGGTTGGCTTGCCCCTCAGCATTGCGCAAACCTCTGCTGGCCAGCACAAAACTCAAGGCACAACTGAGAATGAAACCAATGGTGGTGATGAGCGCAGCATTGGCCAGCAAGCCCGCCGACATCCAAATGAAACCCGGCCAATACGGCCGCAGCCCCGGCGGGCCTTCTTCCATGTGCCGAAACCCGCCCGTGCGAGCGTGGTACACCATCAAAATGCCGCACATCAGCAAGCCCACGGTCACCAGCCATGGTAAAAAGTTCGGGCCCACTCCGGCGTACCCGGCGGCAGATGGAATGCTTAGAGCCCCAAAGCCCAGGCCCAGCGCAATACCAACCACGCCCAGCCCCACCAGGGCTTGCAAAAAGGAAGCGTTGCGGGGGTCAGCGTCTTCAGTGTCTTGTGTCATGGCTTACATCGCTCAGGTTCTGTCATTTTCCAAAGAAAAAGCCGATGGGTCCTATGACAGAACCATCGGCACGGGCTATTCAATCACTGCCTCAAATCATGCCGGACTTGACCATGGTGGCGCGCAGGGAGGCAAAGTCATCGTCCACAAACTTCTCGAACTCTGCACCGGTCAACAGGGCGGGCGTCCAGTTGTTTTTCTCCATGGACTCGGCCCATGACTTGGACTTGGTGGCTTTCACCAGCACGTCGATCAGGGCTTTGCGCTGCTCTGGGGTGATGCCGGGGGCACCATACACGCCACGCCAATTGCCAATCTCGACATTGATCCCCTGCTCTTTCAGAGTAGGCACAGCCACGCCTTTGAGGCGAGCCGCAGAGGTCACGCCCACGGCCTTCATCTTGCCACTGTTGATGTACTCGGAAAACTCGCTATAGCCGCTACCGCCAATGGTGACGTTGCCACCCAAAATAGCTGCCGTAGCCTCACCACCGCCCCGGAAGGCGACGTAATTGATCTTGGCTGGGTCCACGCCCACTTCGCGCGCAATCATCGCCGCTGCAATGTGCTCTGTGGAGCCCCGTGAACCACCGCCCCATTTCACGCTTCCAGGATCTTTCTTGAGTTGTTCCACCACTTCTTTCATAGACTTGAACGGCGAATTGGCAGGTAGCACAAACACGTTGTATTCGCTGGTCAAACGGGCCAGTGGCGTGGCGGCGCTGAGCGACACCGGTGGCTTGCCGGTGATGATGCCGCCCAGCATGACCGCACCCATCACCATCATGGCGTTGGCATCACCCTTGCTGCCGTTGACAAACTGGGCCAGGCCCAAGGCACCGGCCGCGCCGCCCTTGTTTTCATAAGTGACGGTGTCAGCCGACTTGGCGTCCTGCATGGCTTTGCCCAGCGCGCGACCCGTGGTGTCCCAGCCACCGCCCGGGTTGGCGGGAATCATCATCTTGACGTTGGTGGAGGCCAATGCCGACAAAGGCAGGCTGCCAGCGGCCACAGCGGCCACTACAGATTTCAGAAAAGTATCGCGACGCATATTCGTCTCCTGTGAGGTTGATCAACCTGCTAATGTTGCCTTCGATACCTGTCAAATGGCTGTCCGGGACGGCTTGATTTGCTAGGGGGAAACACGGGGGTCTGCGTCGTGGGGCGTGCTATGGTTCTGCGCATGAAATTGTTGTTGGTAGAAGATGACGCCGCCATGCGCACCACCCTGGTTCGATCGCTCAGCCGTCTGGGCTGGGTGGTTGACGAGTGCGCCGACGGCAAGCTGGCGCTGGACCAGTGGCGCGCCAGTGAGCCCGACGTGGTGCTATTGGACTTAACCTTGCCCGGCCTGGACGGGCTGGCGGTGCTGACGCAGGCCCGCCAAAACGGCTTGACAACACCGGTGTTGATCTTGACGGCGCGCGGCACCGTGGGCGACCGGGTGCTGGGATTGAACGCGGGGGCCGACGACTACCTGCCCAAGCCGTTTGACCTGGACGAGCTGGAGGCCCGGGTGCGGGCTTTACGACGTCGCGGGCCCAATTCAGGCATAGAAACAGCCTTAAGTCCCCGTCCCACTTCAATACTTAGCTATGATAAGAATAGCGGTGCCATGTACTTTGCGGGCGAGGTCTTTGACCTCACGCCACGCGAATTGGCGTTTTTGCGGCCTCTGTTGGCCCGACCCGGTCACGCGGTCAGCAAGGAGCACCTGTTTGAACTGGTGTTTCCTCAAGCGGTCGAAGTGCAGTTTGAGGCCGTTGAAGTAGTCGCCTACCGACTACGCAAGAAGCTGGCCGCCACTGGCACGCAGTTGATGACGCTGCGGGGTCTTGGCTACTTGTTGAAGCTGTCAGATAAGTCGCAAAGGTCGCCCGAATCACCATGAGCATCCGTACAGCCGCCGCCGTCAGCTCGCTCAGGCGCTACCTCTTGATGGGTATTCTGTTGCCGATTGGCCTGTTCATCGTGGTGGACACCATCAGCCTGCACCGCCACGCACTGAGCGCTGTCAACACCGCCTATGACCGCACTTTACTGGCGTCAGCCAAATCGATTGGCGAGCACATTGAGGCGCGGGGCAATGCCGATGCCGCACAGTTGAGCGCCACCGTGCCCTACGCCGCGCTGGAGGTGTTTGAGGCCGATAACCGCAGCCGCATGGTGTACCGCATCTCCAACAAGGACGGGCAGTTGATTGACGGATTCGCCGACCTGCCCGCTTGGCAAGGCCGCCTGCCAGACCGAGGGCCCTACGCAGCGCTGGTGGATTTTTATGACGACAGTTACCGGGGCGATCCGGTGCGGGTGGCCGTGCTGTTGCAACCCGTGGCCATGGGCCGAGCCCGTGCAATGGCGGTGGTGCAAGTCGCCGAAACACTGGAACTGCGGCGCACGCTGGCCCGTCAAATTTTGATCGACACCCTGTGGCGGCAGGCCATTCTGGTCGCCGTCATTGCCCTGGTGGTGGTGGTGGTGGTGCAGCGTGCCACACGCCCGGTGCGGCGATTGAGCGACCAACTCAAGGCTCGGACCGGTGACGACCTCACACCGCTGCAGGCACCCGACGCACCGCGGGAACTGGTGCCATTGGTGGAAGCCACCAACACCACGATGGCACGACTGGCCCATTTACTGGCCCATCAAAAGCGGTTTGTACGCGATGCCTCCCACCAGCTGCGCACGCCACTGGCGGTGCTGAAAGTTCAGGTGCAGTCGGCGTTGAGGGGAGATGTGGATGCCCGTCAGGCGTTGCTGGAGATCAGGGACACGGTGGACCGTGCGACGGTACTGGCCAATCAGATGCTGGCGCTGGCCAAGGTGGAACAGTTGCGCCAGCAGGCCGCGTCAACCACGGTGGACTGGGCCGTGGTGCTGCGGGAAGTGGCCCTGGATGTGTCACCTTTGATCGCCACCAAGGACCTGGATTTTGAAATCACCACCGCCCCCGCGCTGTTGCAAACCCATGACTGGATGCTGCGCGAACTCTCCCGCAACTTGCTGCATAACGCGATTCGGCATTCACCAGTTGGTGGCTTGCTGGAGGTGAAGCTGGTAAGCGATGGCCGCCACGCAGCGTTAGTCATCAGCGACAGTGGCCCGGGTATCTCAGACGAGTTGCGAACGCGCTTGTTTCAGCCGTTTTCAGCGGGAGAACAACGCTCGGGTTCGGGGCTGGGCCTGGCCATTTGCTTGGAGGTGGTGACGGCGCTGGGTGGCAGCATCAGCCTGGATTCACGCCAAGATCAAGGCCACATCAAAGGCATGGATGTCACGGTTCGGCTCCCGTTGTCGTAACATTTCAACATTACCAACCCGCTCGACCTTCATGGACAAACTTCGCATCGACAAGTGGCTCTGGGCTGCCCGCTTCTACAAAACCCGCACCTTGGCCAGCGAAGAGATTGACAAGGGCCGTGTGCGCATCAATGGTGTGGCTGTTAAACCCGCCCGCGAGGTCAAAGCGGGTGACTTGCTGCAGGTGCGCACGGGGGTCATCATCCGCAGCGTGACTGTGCTGGGAGTGAGCGACAAACGCGGTTCAGCGTCGGTTGCAGCCCTGCTATTCTCAGAAACACCGGAATCCATCGCCCTGCGTTCGGCGGCGGCTGAGTCACGGCAGCTGGCACCCGAGCCGGCGCTAAGCTTGACGCAAGGCCGTCCCACCAAGCGCGAACGCCGCGAAACCGATCAGGCGCGCAATTGGGGTGACCGATGGAGTGCGTCGATTGATCCATGAACAAATGCCAACCACTAAGGTTGCTTGTTACTGCGCCACTCGCTGTAGATTTTGTTGCCCCGCAACATAGCCTCAGCCTCGCGACGCAGCATTCGTTTGCGGTAAAGCCTGAAGATAAATATGACCACAAACGGCAACAATATAAGCAGCACCAACACCAAAGCCAGTTGAACCTGAGGATTCAACGTTTCCATGGCAAATCAGCAGAGACTAGGGTTGTCCGGGCGGCGAGCATGACAGAAATTTTACCGCCCCACCGGGTCTCAGCGCGAGGCTGCGAAACTACTCAACCCTGGACAGCCCAACGCCATACTCCAGGGCCGCATCCAGCAGGGTGGCCAGTTGATCGTAAGCGTAGGTGCTGAAGACATACAGATCGAACTCAGCCAAGCCCAGCCGGTGCAGGGTGCACGGCACATGGTGGTGCCCACTCAGCCGGATTTCAGTTACGGGAAAGGCTTCCTCCCGCAAATCCAGTGCGAACAACTTGGAAAGCGTAGCCAGACACTGCGGGCCATCGATGTGAATGCAGCACCGCGCATGGCTCAGGTTGACGACCGAACCCACATCAGCAGAGATTGACTGCCGTAAGGTCGCTGTCACGTCCAAAGCCGGGTCACCGGACGGATCAGAGATGATCATGAACTCTTCCGGCCCCGTGCGCATCACCAAGCCAACATCACATTGCACCGTTTGCCCGGTCAGGCCAGGCCAGGTTTGACTCAGTGCCTGACCCAGTGCAGCACACAGCGCCTGCACCCCGGTAGGCCAGGTGCTGACCAGTGTGACGCTGGTCAACCAGCTGACCTTTAGGTGCACCCCAATGGCACCCGCACGGGTTGGCCTGTCGCCCATCACATGCGCTTCAAACGGACTTCGAAAAAGCGATGAATTAACCACGGTAACGCACCCCTTCACCATCCAGAAAACAAGGGTCAACCACCCGAAGCCGGTACTGCCGCCCATGCACGGGTGAAGCCGCAATCACCTCCTGCCCTACCCGGCTGATGCCGCCCTGCAGCAGGCCCAATCCAATGGCCTTGCCCAGAGTTTTGCTGTAGGTGGTGGAGGTGATGTGGCCACGGCCATGGCCAGAAATTTTGTCGTCAGCAAAAAACAGAATTGCCCCGTTAGAAGGTGATGCCCCCTCGCCGGTTGACTCTAGCCCGACCAGGGTTGGTCGATCGGTTCGCACGAGATGGTCGCTGCGCCGGAGCGCATCACCCCAGAATGGTTTCACCGTGCTGGCCATTTTCCCCATACCCATATCGTCCAGCGTGGTGCGGCCATCCATCTCGGAACCCACCACATGGCCCTTTTCGATCCGCAGCGACCCTAGTGCCTCCAGGCCATAGGGTCGAAGGTTCCAGGGTTTGCCGTGTTCGAGCAGATGGTCCCACACACATTGCCCGTGGTGGGTAGGTGCATACACCTCGTAAGCCATTTCGCCAGAGAAAGTCAACCGGATGATGCGCACGTTCACGGCAGCCAAAGCGCCGGTCAAGGGCACATCAAGCACACCCATGAAAGGAAAGGCCTCGTTACTGAAGTCGACTTCGGGAAAGGCCACTTTCAGTACCTCACGCACTTTGGGGCCGGCGACACTCATGGCAGCCCATTGGTCAGACACCGAGGCCACCGTCACCCGCAGATCCGGCCAGACCACCTGCAACAAAAACTCCAAGTGGCTCATCACGCGGCCGGCCTGTGCCGTGGTGGTGGTCATGAAAAACTCGGTCTCACCGATACGGCTGGTCGTGCCGTCGTCCATCACGATACCGTCTTCGCGCAGCATGAAACCATAGCGTGCCTTGCCCACTGCCAGCTTGGCAAAGCCATTCACATAGACCCGGTTCAAAAACTCGGCTGCATCAGGGCCTTGCACATCAATCTTGCCCAGGGTGGACACATCCGCAATGCCGACCCGCTCGCGAACAATGTCCATCTCAGCCCTGTAGGCTTGCGACAAATTGGCACCCTGCGTGGTGTACCAGAGCGGTCGCATCCAGTAGCCCGCCTCCATCATCACGCCACCGTTCTTGACATGCCAATCGTGCATGGCAGTGCGGCGAACCGGCGCCAGGTGAGCGCGCACGCTGCGACCGGCCAGCGCGCCGATGGTGGCGGGTGTGTAAGGTGGCCGGAATGTAGTGGTACCCACTTCAGCAACCCCAAGGCCCCGTTTGGCGGCCATGATGGCCAATGCATTCAGGTTGGAGGTTTTGCCCTGGTCCGTGCCCATGCCCAGTGTGGTGTAGCGCTTGAGATGTTCGACCGATTGATACCCTTCCAAATGAGCAAGGTCAATGTCGTCCACCGTCACGTCGCTCTGAAAGTCGACGAAGGATTTATCCACCGGTTTACCGGAGATGATCGGCCCCACGGGCATGAACCTAAGCGGCGTGTCCCTACCCGGCGGAGCTGCTGGGGGCACCAACTCCAAAACTTTGCCACACACCAAAGCCGCCTGCCGGGCTGCATCCCATCCGCTTTGAATGGCATCACCCAGCGTCTGAGTGCCCAGCATGCTGCCTGCACCGAAGTGGTCACTATCAAAACCACCGGGCACAAAACTCGCAAGCTCGGCCCGGTAAACGGGCTTGATGCCCCGGTGCGAGGTCAGGTGCACGGTGGGTGTCCAGCCACCCGACATGGCGACCAGGTCAACGTCATGCTCAGTCAGACCACCGCTTATAGTGCCCCGGGCCACGTCATAAGGTGCCAGTGCACAGGCATTGGCGCGGTGTCCGCCACGCACCTGAACAATGGCAGTGGACAACTTGACCTTGACGCCCGCGCCGCCCGCCAGCCTCAGCAAGTCAGGCGCGGCTTGCGGGCGCATGTCCACTAGCGTCACGTCCGCGCCTGCCTTCGCCAGTGCCATGGCATCCAGGTATGCCCCATCGTTGTTGGTGCCAAAAATGGCGCGCCGCCCCGCCATCACGCCATACCGGTTGACATAGGTCCCCACGGCACCGGACAACATCACACCAGGTCGGTCATTGCCCGCGAAAACCAGTGGACGTTCCAGGGCGCCGCAGGCCATCACCAAACTTTTGGCACGCAAAATATGCAGACGCTGGCGCGGAACACCATGGGCCGGGTCGGCAACACCCGGCGCCGATCGCTCAATCACACCCACCGTGTTGCCGTCGTAGAGCCCAAACGCTGTGGCACGGGTCAGAATGCGCACCCGCCCGGTCGCCTCAATGTCGGCCAGTATTTTGGCCAGCCAATGCCCCTGCGTACTGTCCACGGGTTGCGATAGCAAGGAACCACCCAATTCAAAATCCTGCTCCACCAGTGTCACGTCAGCACCCGCTTGGGCAGCACCCAGTGCGGCACTCAAACCGGCAGGGCCCGAGCCAATCACCAGCACGTCGGGAAACCCGTGATGCCAGTCATAACGGTCCGGGTCGGGCAACTGCGACGCCACGCCCAAGACAGCCGCCCGGCGGATGAAATGTTCATAGAACATCCAGGCCTTGAGGCTCGGCCCCTTGAAGGTTTTGTAATAGAACCCCGCCACAAAAATCGGCGACAACAGCGACTTGATGGCCATCAGATCGAAACCGACCGAAGGCCAGGCATTTTGGGTGTGGGTCACCAGCCCACTTTGAAGCTCAATCACGGTGGCCGCCACATTAGGCTCGCTCAATGCGCCCTCACCCACCGTTAACAAGGCGTTGGGCTCTTCAATGCCTGCCGCCACAATGCCACGTGGACGATGGTATTTAAACGAGCGGGCCACCAGGTGAATGCCATTCGCCAGCAAAGTAGCCGCCACCGTGTCACCACCATAACCACTGAGGGTCTTGCCTTGAAATTGGAAGCTGACAGGCTGGTCGCGACGCACACGACCTCCACCAGGCGTGCGAAACGCACCGCCAGAGCCAGAATTGGATTGATCACTCATGACTGGGGTCTCTCACGGGCGGGGATGACCGCCACAATATCGTGGCTGACGGTGTTGCGTTGCACCACCAGCCAGCGCCTGCAAGCCAATGTGTGTTGCCAGAACTCGGTATGTACACCTTTAGGGTTGTTGCGTATAAAAACAGCGTCTACCCATTCGTCGCGGTGGCCAGCATCCAGCGGTGGGTAGGTTTTGGTGGCATCACCAAAATAGCTGAACTCGTCGTGGTCGCGGGGTCCGCAGTAGGGGCAATGAATCCTGAGCATGTGGTGGCCTTACTGAAGATGGTTGTAAGGACCGTAACCGGCCTCGTCGATATAGCGCCCCTTGGCAAACCGGTCCATGGTGAAACCTGCGCTATAGGGATGCGCTTCGTCATTGGCAATGGTGTGCGCAAAACACCAGCCGGAGGCTGGCGTGGCCTTGAAGCCGCCATAACACCAGCCGCCATTGAGGTAGAGGCCTGGCACCGGTGTGGTGGTGATGATGGGGCTGCCGTCAGGCGTCATGTCCATGATGCCACCCCAATGACGCAGCAACCGCAGCCGCGCCGTAAACGGGATCAGGCTGACCAACCCCTGCGCGGTTTCCGCAATGCTGGGCAGATTGCCACGCTGGGCATAGCTGTTGTAGCGGTCAATGTGGCCACCAAACACCAGCCCTCCTTTGTCCGACTGCGATACGTAAAAGTAGGTGGCCGACCACACCACCACGTGGTTCACGACGGGCTTAATAGATTCACTCACAAAGGCCTGTAAAACATGGCTCTCAATGGGCAGCTTTAGGCCGGCTTTTTGGGCCAGCACCGAAGTGTGCCCGGCCACCGCCACGGCCACCTTGCCAGCGCCAATGTCACCCCGGCTGGTTTTCACACCCACAATTTTTTCACCCGCCCAGAGGTAGTCCAGCACCTCGCAGTTCTGGATGATGTCCACCCCCAACTGGTCCGCCGCACGGGCGTAGCCCCAGGCCACCGCATCGTGTCGCGCCGTGCCCGCGTCGGGCTGCAACATGCCGCCGTAAATGGGGAACCGCGCCTGATCGGAAAAATCGAGGTACGGCGCTTCTTTTTGCACTTCTTCCCGCGTCAGAATTTCGGCGCGAATACCGTTGAACCGCATGATGTTGGCGCGGCGCACCAAGCTGTCCAGCGAAGCCTGTGAGCAAGCCGCAAACAGGTAGCCCCGCGGTGAAAACATCACGTTGTAGTTAAGGTCTTCGGACAACTCGCGCCACAACGCCATCGAGTGTTCATAGAACGCCGTGTTGTCCTGCAGCATGTAGTTGGAGCGCACGATGGTGGTGTTGCGCCCCACATTGCCCGAACCGATGTAGCCTTTTTCCACGATGGCTATGTTGCGGATGCCATGGTTTTTGGCCAGGTAATACGCCGTGGCCAGGCCATGACCACCCCCACCGATGATGACCACGTCGTACTGCTTTTTGGGCTCCGGGTCACGCCAGGCGCGCTCCCAACCCTTGTGGCCGCCCATGGCATGTTTGAGCAACGACCAGATGGAGTAACGTTGCGATTGACGCTCTGCCATTGTCACATCCTCATGCGTTTGGCTTCAGGGTCAAACGGGGGGTCCATCTGGAGGTGGGCAGTGCGGCGTTCACCCAGAATTTCGATCTCCAGCTTGATACCGGGCTTGAGGCATTCGGTGGGGACATAACCCTGCGCCAGCGACTGGTTCACGTAGTGCCCAAAACCGCCGGAGGTGACCCAGCCCACCACCTTGCTCTCACCGTCGCTGGTGACCCAGATCGGCTCGTCGCCCATCACGTCGCAGTCAGTCGCGTCCACCACCATGAAGATGCGGGTTTTTTGGGGGCCGTCCAGCTTCTCTTTGAGGGCCGCAGCTTTGCCAATAAAGTCGGGTTTGTCGAGTTTGATGAAACGGTCCAACCCCGCCTCAAACGGCCCGTAAATCGGACGGAATTCACGGTACCAGGTGCCGAAGTTTTTCTCCAGGCGCATACACAAGAGCGCCCGCATGCCGAAGTTTTTCAAGCCCAGGTCGGCACCGGCGGCATGAATGCTCTCAAACAGGCGGCGTTGGTACTCGGGGGCTACCCATATCTCGTAACCCAGGTCACCGGTGTAGGTCACGCGGTTAACCTTGGCCTGCACGGTGGCGACTTCCATCTCGCGGTAGTCCATGAACTTGAAGGCTTCGCCGGATACATCGTCATCGGTCAGGCGCTGTAGTAATTCGCGAGACTTCGGCCCGGCAATCGACAGGCCAATAAGCTTCATGCCAAACGGCACCACCTTGACCGAGCCATCTTGGGGCAGGGTCTGCTCAAACCAGCGCATGTGGTAAACCTGCGCCTGGCTGGAGCCCCACATCATGTAACGGTTATCGGCGGCTTTGGCGATGGTGAAGTCACCAATGATTTTGCCGTTATGGTTCAACATCGGTGTGAGCATGATGCGCCCCTGCTTGGGCATGGTGTTGGTCATGACCCTGAGCAGCCAGGCCTCGGCCCCCGGGCCGGTGATTTCGTACTTGGCAAAGTTGGCGATCTCGGTCACACCCACGGCATTGCGCACCGCCAGACATTCGGCCTTGATAGGCTCGAAATCGTTGGAGCGGTGGAATGAGACGATGTCCTTGGCTTGCGTACCAGGTGGCGCAAACCAAAGCGGCGTTTCCATGCCCCATGAGTCGCCCATCACTGCGCCCTGCTCCATCATGATGTCGTACAAAGGCGTGGTTTGCAGCGGCCGGGCAGCAGGCAACTCCTCGTTGGGGAAACGGATGCTGAAACGGCGCGCATAGTTTTCGCGCACCTTGGCATTGGTGTAGGTGCGGGTTGCCCAGTCGCCGTAGCGGGCCACGTCCATGCCCCAGATGTCAAAACCGGGGTCACCGTCCACCATCCAGTTGGACAGCGCCAGCCCCACTCCGCCGCCCTGGCTGAACCCGGCCATCACGCCACAGGCACTCCAGAAGTTGGTGCGACCCTGCACCGGGCCGACCAGCGGATTGCCGTCGGGGGCAAAAGTAAAAGGGCCATTGATCACGCGTTTGATACCCGCATTTTCCAGCGCAGGGAAGTGCTTGAAAGCAATCTCCAGCGAAGGCGCAATGCGGTCCAGGTCCGGTTGCAGCAGTTCCTGACCAAAGCTCCAGGGTGTATTCTTGGGCGACCAGGGTTTGCAGGCTTGCTCGTAAACGCCCAGCACCATACCCTTGCCTTCCTGACGCAAATAACTCTCGGCACCAAAGTCAATGACGTGACCAATTTCCTTGCCTGCAGTCTTGTTGAAGGCCACCACTTCGGGGATGTCGTCCGTCACCAGATACATGTGCTCCATGGCCAGCACCGGCAGCTCAATGCCCACCATGCGGCCGACCTCACGCGCCCACAGACCACCCGCATTGACGACGTGCTCGCACTCGATCACGCCCTTGTCGGTGAT